>JAZDMM010000060.1:0-13705 GCA_043800965.1 Microcaldota archaeon
CGGGGGAACCACTACGGTCGACGTCAGGACCGGCTCTTCTTCAGTGAACCAAAGCACCGAGTGTTCCGAAGACAACCGGGTTATTTACTCTGCTCGTTTCCAAGCGGTTGTGAATTATTCGTACGTGTTTCCCGAGTGCAAGTCGCGCAACGTAACGATTTATTACGACACGGATTTCGACGGGGTTGCAGATTCCATGTCGAACTTGACGGTGGGTGGGAACCTGCCTTCGGCTGGCGAGGAGTACGTTGAAGTCGACAGCTTGAACACCACGTACAACGGCGTGGATAACGCGCTCCAGCGATTGCTGGACTTGCTTAATTTCGTTAACGACCCCGGCGATACCGGCCCGTCAGGCGGGCCCGGGAATCCGATTGACGTGCAAGTCGGTGACGAGGTCAGCATTGAAGTGCTTACCGGCGAGCAGGTTCCTTATTTCTGGGGGCCTACGGAAATGACGATTGCGGTGTGGACATGAATCGCGGTTTCGTTTTCTCACTGATTGCGCTCTTGCTTTTGATTCCGTTAGCCTTGCTCGTGATTTGGAATGCTTCGGCGTCCTCGTCTTCGAGCGAGCAGCTGGTTGTGCGCATGAAAGGCGGTGAGCTCGCCAATTTCGCGGCTTCCATTTCGCAGGATTCCCAGCGCGCTTTGGAAATCAGCGCGAAAAGCGCGCTGGTTGCGCTCATCGGCCACGTTATTGCCGAAGGAAACCCCGCCGATGATTCGCAGGCGCGCATTCTCGAGCTGATGTTTAACGGGACTTACGGCGGCCTGCCGTCTTCCATTATGCAGAACAATTCGCTTTCGGGTTGGGCGTTGAGGGTGCAGAGCAAGTCGTGGGCTTACGGATTGAACGCTAGTGTGACGATTAATTCCGTTTCAGTCGACCAACTCGATTCGTTTACGCTCTTGTTTTCAATGAACTTGTCGGTCAAGGTGCGCGCGCAAGACGATTCGATGAATTTCTCGCGGAATTACGACTTGAAGAAAAAAGTTTCGGTCGAGGGATTGGAAGACGTTTCGTTCCCCTTGAATTCCTATGGATTGATCAAGCGTCAGTACGCGGCTAATTCGACGCGGGTTTACGGGGTTACCGCGCTTCAGTCGGCAATTCAAAGCAAGATTTACGTGTCTTCAAGCGATGCCCCGGGTTTTCTAGACAAGCTTGAAGGGGCTATGGCACCGTCGGGAAAGTATCCCTCGCCTTTCGGGGCAGTGACCGGTCTTGAGACGTTTATTGATCCTCTCGAGTTTTACACGCAAGACCTGCCCATCTTTTTAAACGTGAGCGCAATAGACCATTTTTACTTTAACGAAACCAAATTGCCGGGTAAGGCGATTAACCAGACTGCTTATCCCGAGTTTACTTACGATTATTTCGCGCTTGATGACGGCAAGGCCGAAGCGTACGGAGTTCTAGACGCACTGGTTGATTGAGGCACGTTAATAAACTTCTTTTGAATAATTAAGAGCGGGGGGAAGCAGTGGAAGAAAAAGACTTGCAGACTAGCGTAGACCGCCTTATCGAATTAATTTCCTCGAAAAAGAGGGTAACCGTTTCCGAAGCTTCGCAAGCCCTGGCTTTGCCAGTTTCGCAAGTGGAAAAACTGGCTAGGATTCTCGAGGAAAGCAAGCTGATCAAGGTTGAGTACGGGTTGACGAATATTTTTCTTGAAGCGGACGTGCTCTCCAGGAATCAAGCCTCGTCGAAACAAGGGTTGCAGCCGCTCACGCCTGCGGAACGGCTGGGGGAAGTTCTAATGGGTTCTGCAAAGATGCTTTCGTTTGCCCACCAGGATTTGATTAAGCGGCTTCAGGCTGCGGACGAAGCGCTTGCCGAGCTCGAGAACACGCAGCAGTTGACCGCGTCTCAAGCGGAGAAAACGAAAAAGGAAATAGACGCTTTGCTGAAAGAACTCGCGGATTTCAAGAAAAACAGCAAGGATTTCGAGGAAAAAGAAGGAGAGTTTGAAAAGCACGTTTCTAGTTTTAAGAAAAGGCTGGATTCCGCTTTGCTTAAGCATTCGGAGTCTAAGCCGTCGCGCAAATCGTTTTTCGGGGGCTTGAGGCAGACGTTGTTTCCCGAACGCAAGAAGCCGGTTCAAGCTGTTGAACCGGTAAAGCCCGTTGAACCCGCCGAGCCAATAGAGCCGCCTACCGTGGAATCGTTGGGTTCGGAACGCGTTTCAAAGAAGAGTCCGGAGCCGGTTGTTCAGAAGAACCAAGAGCCGGCGGTTGAGCACAAATCAGCGTTCGGAGGAAGCGAGTTAGTGCCCGAGCTTGGCATGCCGGAAAGCAAGCCGGATAAAAAGCCGAAAATCAAGCCCGCTGCACTTCCTTCAGCTAAGCCTCAGCTTAAGGAGAAGGCGCCGGTGGATGAAGCGGACGAGTTGCGGGAAGCTTTAGACGGGTTCAAGGATTCTTCAGACAAGCTTGGTGCAATGCACGCGCATTTGGAAGAGCAGCTTGACGCTGTTGCGGAAATTCAGAAAAAGCCGGGGGTTAAAGGAAGGAGGGGGGCCAAGTGAATGTTTTAGACGAGTACACCGTAGTCAGCGAAAACGTTCCCGCTAAAATAATCATTTCCCGCAAGGATAAGGAGTACCTCGATAGCTACGACGTTGTTCACACGCGAATCAAGGAGCCTACGAAAGTAGTCTTGGATTACTTGAAGGAAAAAATAATCGAAGGCGTGGACTTGAAGGTTTCGGAATTGCTCGACCCGCGTTCTGCGGACGACGTGAAAAAGAAAATAGTAAAGCAGGCGCACGCCATCATCGACCGAGAGTTCGCGGGCATCACCGAATCCGAGCGCGCGGTTCTAGTCGGCAGATTGATTCAGGAAATGCTCGGCCTCGGCGAACTCGAGTTCTTGCTTGCGGACGAGCAGCTTGAGGAAGTAGTTGTTAATTCCGCGATTGACCCGGCTCAAGTTTACCACAAGAAGTTCGGCTGGCTCAAGACGAACGTGATTTTCAAGAACGATGAGCAGATTCACAATTATTCCTCAACCATTGGCCGGAGGGTGGGCAAGCAGATAACAACACTCAACCCGCTTATGGACGCGCACTTGCTTTCCGGAAGCCGAGTCAATGCAACGCTCATGCCGATTTCAAGTGCCGGTAACACTATTACTATCAGGAAGTTCGCTAAAGACCCTTGGACCATAGTCAACTTCATTGACCCGAAGCTCAATACCTTGAACTCCGAAGTGGCAGCGCTATTCTGGCTCGCGCTCCAGTACGAAATGAGCGTTCTAGTCGGCGGAGGAACAGGCTCCGGTAAGACGAGTTTCCTGAATTCCTTCCTGGTTTTCGCTCCGCCTAACCAGCGCATCGTCAGCATAGAGGACACGCGCGAACTGGTTTTGCCGAACTTTCTGCACTGGGTGCCGTTGACCACGCGCGAGCCGAATCCCGAGGGGCGCGGCGGCGTGTCCATGCTGGACTTGATGATTAACAGTTTGAGAATGCGCCCGGACCGGATAGTGCTCGGAGAAATCAGGAGGCAGAACGAGGCCGAAGTGTTGTTCGAGGCAATGCACACGGGGCACGCGGTTTATTCCACGATTCACGCCGATGAATCTTCTCAAGTTCGCAGCAGGCTAATCAACCCGCCCATTCAACTCCCCGAGCAAATGCTCGGCGCGCTCCAGCTCATAGTCGTACAGTACAGGCAGCGCCGCACGGGCATTCGCCGCACTTTTGAAGTCGCGGAAGTCATTCCAGACAATGACAAGATTGGCTTGAACATAGTTTACAAATGGGACGCGCGTGAAGACAAGCTTCAGAAAGTCGGGGACTTTATCCGGATGACGAACGAGCTCAGCTTGCACACCGGAATGAATTCCAAGGAGATTATCGAGGACTTGAGGGAAAAACAGAAAAGTCTCGATTTCATGCTTGCCAAGCAGATAAACACGGTTGATAAAGTCGGCCGGTTCGTTGCATGGTATTACCGCGACAAGGACAGGATACTCGACGCGGTTTCCAAAAACAAGAACCCGGCGGAACTGATTGAATGAGCAATTTGATACCGTTAAGCCTCTTGCCTCCGCGCGTTACGCTGGTTTTGTCAAGGCGTTTAGCGTGGCTCGGCGGCTTCATAGCGTATTACTTCCCTTCGCTTGAGGAAAAGCTTACGCAATCCGAGTACGATTACTCGCCGCGCGAGTATTGCGCAATAGCGGTTGTCGTTGCATTGTCGAACGCGGTTTTCGTCAGCATTCTCATGGGCTTGGTTGCCGGCGCATTGAAGCTCAGCTTGTTCATTCCCGTTGCAATCGCGCTCGTTGTTTCGCTCGCCTCGTTTTTCACTGTTTTGGCTTACCCCGCAATAACAGCAACTCGCAAGGCGCGCGACCTGGAGCGCAATTTGATTCCCGCGGTTAGGCAGATACTAATCCAGCTGCGTGCTGGAGTCTCGCTGTTCGATGCGATGATGAGCGTTTCCGACGATTACGGCTCGGTTTCGGTGGAATTCGAAAAAATAGTCAAGAAGATAAACAGCGGAACGCCGGAAGTCGATGCCTTGGCTGAAGCAAGCAAGTCGATTCCGTCGAACCAGTTCCAGAAAGTTCTCTGGCAGATTTCGAACGCGATCAAGGTGGGTTCCGACGTTTCCGACGCGCTTCAAGCGATTCTCGAGGACTTGACGCGCGAGCAGATTAACCGCATTCACAAGTACGGGCAAGAGCTTTCGCCTTGGACCATGATGTACATGCTTGGCGCGGTTGTGGTTCCGAGCTTGGGCATTACCATGCTTATTGTCATTACTTCGTTTTTGAACGTAGTTGTCCCCAAGCTGATTTTGCCGGTTATTTTATTCGTGCTGATCATGTTTCAGGTGTTTTTCGCCAATTTTGTGGGTTCCAGGAGGCCGACGACGTAGATGTTTGAAAAACATTACTTGAAGCTGTCGATGCTGTTTCCCCAGTCGATAGTTGCCAAAGCGAGCGTTCTCTTGATTCAAGCGGGTTACTCGCGCATGCCCCCGCGGCTTTACGTCGGCTTCGTTTTCTTTTTTTCGCTTTGCATGGGCTTGTTTTTCTTTTTCATTTCGCCTTACTTCATGGGCCCGTCTCCGCTGTTGAGTTTTCTCGCGCTGGTCGTGGGTTTCATAGTTTCGATAGGCGCTTTTTATTTCATATTGCTTAACGGTGCTGAAAGCAAGGCGAAGAAAATAGAGCAAGTGCTGCCTTCGGTTCTTCAAATCATTTCGGCTAACATCCGCGCGGGAATGACTCTCGAAAACGCGATTTGGAGCGCGGCGCGCCCGGAGTTCGGTATATTCCGCGATGAAATCAGCAGGGTGAGCGCCGATACTTTCGGCGGCCAGCCCATCACCACGAGCTTGCTTAACATGAGCCGGCGCGTGCGCTCTGATACGCTCAACCGCGCAATGCGCCTGATCGCGCAAGGCATTCACTTGGGCGGAGAGATGGCGCAGCTGTTGAACGAGGTCGCCGGCGACATCCGCAGCACCCAGATTTTAAAGCGCGAAATAGCGGCGTCCACGATGATGTACGTCATTTTCATCGTTTTCGCTTCAGTGCTTATTTCCCCGATTTTGTTTTCGGTTTCGGTTTTCTACGCGCAAATGAACGAGCACATTTCGCAAAAGAAGTCGGCGCAGCTGCAAGGCCAGCAAATGAGCGGCACTTCCCCCGCCGGCTCTTTAGGCGGGCTTTCGGCAATGGGCTTGTCTTCGCAGGCTCGGAGTGAGGATTTGATTTCGTCGCAAGACATTTGGTGGTTCGCGCTTGCTTCAATCATGATAACCACGTTTTTCGGCGCGATAATACTGAGCATCATACAAACGGGTAACTGGACCGGGGGGATTAAGATAGCCCCGATTTTCATGGTCGCTGCCTTGGCGATTTTCATAGTTTCACAAACAGTTTTGAACAGCCTTTTGGGGGACTTGTTCATTTAAGGACTTGACAAACATGCCGCGGGACAAACCAATGAAAAAAATCCCGGCTTTGGGCCCGGACTCCATAGTGCTGGTGTTGAGCAGCAGCCAGAATTACGTGCAAGCTACGTTATCCCTTGTAAAAGCGTTGACGCGCGGGAAAGTGAGCTGCGTTTACGTCACGGTCAACAAGCCGTCGTCAATCATCTCGCGCCTGCTGGTGAAAAACAAGGTTGCCAAGGAGAAAGTTTTTTTCGTCGACTGTGCGAGCAGCCTGGTGCGCGAAGATACGACCCGAGTTAAAAACGCGGTTTTCGTTAGCCCGCGCAACCTATCCGGAATAAGCATAGCCGTAAACGAGCTCATCAAGTCTATTCCCGGGCCTAAAGTCGTTTTGTTTGATTCGCTTTCGACCTTATTGATTTACAACAGTCTCGGGTCCATAGAAAAATTCTCGCATTTCATGACCAACCGGTTCAGGCTCGCGGGAGTGCAGGCGGTCCTGCTTTCCGTGGAGGACGACATGGACCAGAGCCTGCTCAAAACCCTGTCGAAATTCTGCGATGAGGTAATACGGCTGTGATTTCATGGCGCTAGTCAACTCGCTGCAATTGTTCGTTTTCGTTGCCTTCCCGTTATTCGTTTATTTTCTGATCAGGCAATTCTTCGAATCCTGGCAGGTTTTAGCTGAAGAGGAATTCAAGGAAAACATCGGTTTGCTTATTTACGCGCTAACCGCTTTCACGCTTCTAGTCGAGATTCAGCTCTTGATTGAAATGGGCGTTGAATTGGCCTTCTCGGATACCATCCGGGCCTCGTTCGCTTTCGTGTTTCTTCTGTTCGTTCTAATGACAGTTCACGGCTTTTCGCGTTTAAGCGAGTTGTTCAGCTTTACCGTTGAAGAAAAGCGCAGGTTTAGAGTCAGCTACCTTGTCCTGGCGCTGTTCTTCTTGTTCGCAGCGGCCGCGTTCGTTAACGCGCTGTTTCAGAACAAACTCGTTTTGAGCACGCCGTACCATTACTTCCTGATTTTCCTTTTCGGAGCGGCCGCACTCGTGATTCTGTTTTTATTGTGGAGGTCGCGTCGCATCAAGGAGCGCTTGACCGAGAACTTGCTGGTCGACTCCTTGAACTGGAACCTGTACACCCTTTCCTTTTTCATAATGCTCGCGCAAGTGCATATTTTGTTCGAGCTCACGGGCGCCGAGGTGTTTTCCTGGGTTCGCGCGCTTGCCTTCGGCTTCGCGGTTATTTCATTGTACGTTTCAACGAACCACTTGCTTAAGTTCGTCAAGACGTTTTCGTTTTCCCCGGTTGTTTCGGAATCTGAATTTAAGGCTGCCTTGCTGAAACCGGCTGCAGAAAAACGGTTTAAAAGTAAGCGTAGAGTAAGAAAATAAGGAGGTTGTTGCATGTCTCAATTGTTTTGGGTGGGTTTCCTGGGCGGAGTCACTACCATTCTATCGTTCCTGGTTTTGTGGTCTTACTTCTCGTCTGCGCGTTTTTTAGCTGACCGGCCGAGGCAGACTTTTCTGTTGTTCGGAACAGCTTTCGTTTTCTTTGCTTTTCAAAACCTGTCCATGGTTATCAACATAGACCAAGCGGGTTCGGAATTGCGCTTGCTAGTTGCAGCAGCTGCTTTCGTCGGAACTCTGGTGTTCTACGTGGGCACAACGAACTTGATTGACGCGCTTCAGCTAGGGAAGAAACGGAAGTGATGCGGTGGAAACGCCCCTGCTGCTGATCTTAGTCGGTTACGGCTTGGTTCTCGCAACCGCAGCAGCTGCTTTTCTTTTGTTAAACCGCGAGTCAAAGGAAGCCCGAGGGAGAATGAAGCACGCCTTGACGCTGTTGAAGTATTGCGCGGCTTATTTGTTCATCTGGGTCGCTTTCGAGCTCTTGCTGAAATTCATCGGAGTACGCAACTTTACGCTGTTCGACTTCCCGGTAATAGTGATTTCTTATTTCGTGGTGCTGGGCTTGGCTCTGGCAGCCAAGTCCCTGGAATACCGCTAAACCGTTTCAGCGAACACTTCCTCGCTGGGATAGACGCGCAAGCCGTCCGCTCCTATAACCAACGGCATTATCTTCAGCGTGTGGTCTACTGCCCTCATTTTCCGCACGCTCAACCCGCGCGCGTAATCGTTGCCTTGCTTGATGACGTGCATCAGAACTATGCCGTCGACAATAAATTCTTCTACCCCTGTGCTCGATAGTTTGTGCTCGGTTTCGTGCACTTCGGAAATCGCGAGAGTGGTTACGTTGAATTTCTTGATCTGTCTGTCCAAGTCGGCCAAGCCCCTCCGGACTTCAAACGCCTTGTCGAAATACATGCTTAACAGAGTGGAAGAGTCGATCACGAGCCGTTTCGCCCTTGTTTTTTCAAGCGCGTCTTCAATGGTTTGAAGCAAGGCAGTGAACTTGTAAATCGCGGGCTTGGTTATCAACAGCTTTTTCTCGCTAATCATTTTCTTCAAGTCCCAGCCGTACAAGCTTAAGTCGGCGGTTAATTTCGACGGTTCTTCCTCGAGCGTGACGTAAACGCCGGGTTCGCCTTTCAAGGCTCCGTCGTAAAGGAACTGCATTCCGAAAGTGCTTTTGCCGGAACCCGCCGTGCCGCTTAATAGAACCAGGGAGCCTACGGGGAATCCGCCGCCCAATACTTCGTCGAGCCCGGGTATTCCAGTGCTCGCGCGCGGTACCGGAGTTTGGTTCTTTTTCTCCGGCTTCTCAAGCTCGGATTGAATGCTTTTCCTTATTGCGTCGAAATCTATTCCCGAAGACCTGGTTTTTCTAACGCTCTCCTTTTTTGGACTCGGGCCGGAGTCAGCAGCCAGTCCCTCGAGAATTTCAATGTCATCGCGCGCGGTTTCGACATCCTCGTTTTCGGATTGTTTCTCCGATTCCCCGCTAATGTCCTCGATTCCGGATTCTTTCATTAACGCGTCCTGCTCCTGCTGGGGAATTTTAGCGCCCACGAGCACGGGCTCGTCCATTTTCGGCACCGCGTCCAGCCCTTCCTTTTTCTTTTTCATCGCGGGTTTCATTAGCCTTCACGCCTTAATAAAACTCGTTCGTATTTTGCCTAGGATTCTTCACCGGTAAGCTTGCCGGTTTCAACGTAATCGAAGCCGGCTTCATCATCGTGAAAAGAAATGTTGAGCGCCGCGTTAAAGGAAACCCCTTGGTTGTTGTCCAAGAACCCGCCAATGCTTATTACGCTGCTTTCCCCGCCTTCGGTAATCGAAAAAGGAGTGGAATACGTTGCAGGCGTGCCGTCAACTCTGGCTTGAATTTCATTCACCGTAACATCGACTCCCGCGTTGTTTTTCAAAACCAGTTTCAGAGTGCCGTCGTGCAAGTCCCAGTCAACCGGCACCAAGTTAGTGAAACCCACGGCTTGCCTGCCGGCGAAGAAGTTAACGTTGAAAACCCCGAGCGAAAACAAGCTCACCAGAACAACTCCGAGAATGAGGAGTGCCCAGCCGTACGTGGCCATGAACTCCATTCCAGCTTGTGCTTTTTTCATTCAATCAACCGAACAACGGTGCGATTATCGACTGCAGTGCCAGCCGCGCCAAAAACAACAGCGAGAGGCCGATTAACAGCATTATCGGAAAATACTTGAGTCCCTCTGTCCTCTTACCCGCGCCTATGACTCCGATAGCCATTGACCCGAACAAGGTAGTGATGACCACCGCAGCTATTGAAAACCAGAACAGCGTGTCCGGACTCACCGAAAAAGTGCCTTGAGCCAGATTTGCGAACTGGCTCGTGGTGCTTACGGGTGTTGCTATTTCAGTGCCGCTTTTGATTCGGGATATGGTTTCAGTCAAGAAAGTCGACACCGCGTAAAGCAGTGGCGCACCTATCGCAGTCGCAAAAAACACGAATAATTCGTAAAGCATTACGTGCGAACGCACTTCCTTTCTAACAGTGGAGAACTTTCTTATGTCGGACGCGGTTTTTTCCAATAAAGCCGCGAGGTCTCCGCCCGCTCTCACGCCTTGCACGACCAAGTTGATTGTTTTCCTGAAGCTTTCCGACTCGATTTTCAGCGACATGTCTTGCAGCACTTCGTCGAACGGCGCGCCGGTAACGCTTCTTTTCGCCGCCTTGTCTATCTCGGTTGCCAACGGCCCGAATTCCTTTCTCGCGCTTAACACCAGCGCCTTGTCGAGCGTTAACCCGCTCCTCAAGTTTGCGGCGAGCAGGGTAAGGAAATCCGGCAGCAATTCTTCGGCTATCCTCCCCCTCTCGGCCGCGATAAGCGACAGCATCACGAAAACCACGATGTGAACCAGCGCAAAAGTCGCGAAAAACGCGGTTATTGCGAGAAACTGCGATTCCCTCAGGAAAAACAGCGCTGCAGCCAGCCCGAACCCGATGCTGTAAGCAAGGAACCTTCGCGCGGTTTTTTGCGGGCTCAAGCTGATGTCGCTGTGCTCGAACAAGGCCGCCAGTTTTCTCTCGTACCAGTTCATCAAGTCAATCACAGAGCCACGTGAGGCCGCCTGCTTTCAATCAGCCCTATAAACACTATTTGCACTAGGATGAGCAAGCCGAGCACGAACCAGAAAAACGCGTCGGTTATGGGAATCGCGGTGAACGAAGTCAGCACAATCAGAAAAACAATGCCTAGAGTCGGGCCTATTATCGTGGTCAGCATGTACCCGAGCGCGAGCGGGCTAAGCTGCGAGCCGTACCTCTGGAGCGCGATGCGTTGTTCGTTAGCGAGCGAATCCACGACATCGCTTAAAACCTCGCTCATGTCCGCGCCCGCCTTGGTTGCATTCGAGAGCTGCCAGAAAATCCGCCGGTAATGCAGCGACGGGTTTTCCAACGCGCTTTTGTCAAGGGCATCTGCCAGCGACATGCCGCCTTCAACGTTCGTGATTATTTTCGATACTTCTTTCGAAACCTGGCCGTAGCCGGGTGTCAGCGTGGTGAGCGCGTCGTAAAGCGGGACGCCCGCGGTAGTTTGAATCATCATCTGCCTTGCGGCGAACAGCAGGTTGGTTTCGATCTCGTTGTTTTTTCTGATGGTTAAAACCGACGGGTACAGCAGGAGGTAAATCAGCACTCCCGCGAAAAGTATTACGCCCGTCGTAACCGCAATGAACAGGATGCTTTCGAACGGCTGCGGCGGAGCCGCTGCAGACAAAATCAAAATCATGAAAAAAGTGTAAACGCAATAGAACATCGAAGTCATTACCGCAATCGATGCGTACTCGACTTCGTTCATGTCGGTTTCAAGCTGGCTCAGGTTCACCTCGAGCGAGGGAATCGTTTTTGAGAGCACGCGGCCTATTTTGTAAAATTTTTTGGCGAGCTTCCTGGCTTTGCTTAAAGGAATGAATACGAACGGCAGCTGCTTCATTGCTTGCCCCTCATACGCTGTTGCAGCGCTTTTTCGTCGCTGTAATACTCCGCGATTACCTTCCCGACTTCATCCACGGTGTTGATTTTCTTTTCAACCAGCCAGTTTAAAACGCGGGTCTTTCCTTGAATGTCCACGTTCAGCTCTTCCTCGGTCATCCTCGTTGATTTGACCAGGGACTCGAGCAGGCGGTAGCTCGGGTTCTCTTTTTCAATCAAGTCATTCAACGGCCTCCATCTGTAAAGCAAGTTGGCTTTCACTTTCTCCATTTCCCCGGCAGGCAGAATTTCCCCGAGTTCGTACACCCTGCGTATCCCGCTTTTCTTGTCGCGGTACATTGCCACGACCAAGTGCAGCGATTCTAGCATTACTGCAGGCATTGAAATCGGCGGGTTGTTCAAACGCCTGAGAGTCTCGTCAACGGTTTCGGCATGCAAAGTCGCGTAAACCGAGTGACCAGTGTGCATTGCCTCAAACAACACTTCCGCTTCTTCCGCACGCCTTACTTCGCCCACGATTATCCGGTCCGGCCTCATGCGCAAGCTGTTAACCATTAAATCCAGCATTGAAATCCCGCCCTTGCCTTCGTTAGTAGGCTCGCGCACAACCAGGGGCACCCACTGCAGGTATTTCGGGAGCGTGATTTCCCTCGTTTGCTCGATGCTGATAACGCGCTGGTTAGGCGGAATAAATGCGGACAGCACGTTAAGGAAACTCGTTTTTCCTCCGCCTGTTCCGCCGGAAATCAAGACGTTTAATTCGTACTGCATTGCGAGCCACAGCAAAGCCGCGACTTCGACGTTAATCGTTTTGTTGGCAATCAAATCAGTTATGGTCCACGGTTTTCTCGCGAATTTCCTGATCGTAATAGTATTACCCGCAATCGATACCGGAAACAGCGTGGCATTGACCCGGTCCCCTGTAGACAAGTAAGCGTCAAGCAACGGGTTCTGCGTATTGATCTGCCGTCCAACGTGCCTGCCTATCGCACTCGAGTAATTCTGAATAGTCGCTTCCCGTTCAACGAAAATGTTAGTCTTGAGCCACCCGTACTTCTTGTGGTAAACCCATGCCGGCTCTTCCGCCGTATTAAGGCAAATTTCCTCCAAGTTGTCGTCCTTAAGCAGGAACTCGAGCTTGTCGAGCCCCAGCATTTCCTGAACCATGCGGCCCGCAATCGCTTTTTTCTCGTCTTCGCTTGAACCCGGGAACTTTTCCTTAACCAAATCCACGCTTGCCTTGAAAAAACGCTGCTTTAAGATATCCAAATTACGCGGGTCCAAGACTTCTTTACCGGTTACCGGCACCTGCTTCAGCAGCTGGTTTTTCATTACGCCCATGAACTCGTGCGTGGCTTGACCGAACTCCGGAATTTTAACCTCGTAAACGGGCACGAACTCGTTAGGCACCCGCTTAATCTCTACCCTGACTTTCACTCCGTCGGCTTCGACTTCATAGGTTTCGGCGTTCACTTTTTAATCCCCCTGATTTTCAAGCTCCCGAACAACGAGTAACTCATTTCCGCCAGTTTATGGTCTTCAAGGCACTTGCCCCACTCCTCTATTTCGCTTAACGGAACCTTGAACAAGCGCGCCGCGTCCTCTCCCGCAACTTCGCCTTTGGCATTAACTAGCGACATCAAGTCGTCTATTCCAGTTGTAATCTTATCGCCTTTCTTCTGCTTCAAGCTCTCTAAAACCGGCTTAGGCAAAGCAGTTTCCTTTTCGATAACCGGCTCCTGAAACTCGACTTTCTTTTGCTCAACCGGTTTTTCAACCCGCGGCCGGCTTGCCCCTATTCTCTTAGCCACTGCCTCAATCGTGCTTTCGCGCTTTTGTTTTTCAACTGCCTTGGGCTTAACAGTAACGCGCTTGATTGTTTTTCGTTTAACCGGCTTGGCTTTTTGCTTCACGCTCTTCCCTTTCGAAATCTTTTTCCCAGCCATTGTCAATCCCTGTTTAACCTTACTGCACTCCTTTTAATTGCGTTTTCGCTTGACGTTTCAACGACTCCATCCGCCGACTGAATCCAAAGCGTTTCATTAGCCAAAACACTCAAGCTCGAATTCACTGCAAGAAAACTGAAGAACCCGACATTACCCGGCGGTGCAAACGCCACTCCAACAAAGTTCGTTGACTGGTTGAACACCCACAAGCTGGTTTTTGTCTTGTCCAAGAAGCCGTTGAACGAGTACGGTGTTCCAAACTCCCCGCGAACCGTCAAATTAAAGTGAAACGCATTGGGATCGCCTTCAACCGTGGTGTTTGCATCCGCCTGAAGCACTGACGGCGCTTCCCCCGCAGCACTCAAGCCGAGTTTAACGCCGTACAAGCTCCCGTTGCTTTCGAGCGCGGAAACAAGCCCTTGCCGCGAGTAATTCGCGTCAATTGGCTTGATGAAAACCAGTGC
>JAZDMM010000083.1:0-4497 GCA_043800965.1 Microcaldota archaeon
CTAGAGCACTTGAGTTTCTTCAACGGCTTGATGGAGGAAAACGGCGGCAAAAAACCGTTGTGGGTAACAGAATTCGGAACTTACTCTGGAACGCCTTCAAACCAGCCGATGCAGCCGGCGCCGGGCGGGCCGCAACCGCAGCAACAACCGCCGCAGCCCGCTTCCTCGTCTTCAACTCAAACCGAAGGATTTCAAGCGGCGTGGTACTTCAAGAATTCCATAGCCGCATTCGCCAACGGCGCCAGCCGTCTTTTCATCGACTTGACTGGTAGGGACAACGACGCAATAGGCTCTTCCGCTTTGTTTAACGCCGGCGGGGCGCCCAGAGCTTTCGCCGTAACTCTCGAGACAATCGCTGAAAAACTCGCCGGCTTTTCTCAAAGCCGTGAAATCGGCGGCGGGCAGTACGAGTTCACTGTTTCCGGCAAACGCGTTTACGCTTTGTGGAACGGCGCGTTGCCCGCGGAAGTTTCGGGGAGAGTGAAGGTAACCGGCTTCAACGGGTTGGAAAAAACCGTTGACAGCTCGCAAGTCGAGCTGCGGGCGGATGAACCGGTTTTCGTGGAACCAGCGTGAAGCGTTGCAGCCCCTTATTCTTCAACCCGCCGTCCAAGGCGCTCTGCTTTTTTCTCGTTTCAAAACGCCTTAACCAGAGCAAAGGTTCTAAAAGTTCCGCGGGTTAACGAAGTAGCGCGAGTGCGCGTTCACGGTTTTGAAAGGTGTTTTGCAATGGTCAAGCGTTTGGAAGGAAAAGTAGCGGTTATTACGGGTGCGAGCAAAGGAATCGGCGAAGGAATCGCGAGAGCGTTTGTTGAGGAAGGCGCGAAAGTCGTTATAGCCGACGTTGACTTGGACGCCGGGAAGAAAGTCGCGAATTCAATAGGCGGAATTGCAGTCAAGTGCGACGTTTCCAAGTTCGCGGACGCGAAAAAAGCGGTTGATGAAGCGGTCAAGAAATACGGCAAGCTTGACGTGTTGGTGAACGATGCGGGAATTTTTCCGTTCAAGAATTTCATAGATTACGAAGACGATGACTCGGTTTGGGAGAAGACCATGGCGGTCAACTTGGACGGCGTGAAGAATTGTTCGCTCGCCGCGGCAAGGCAGTTCAAGAAGCAAGGCAAAGGAGGCAAGATCGTTTCAATTTCCAGTATTGCGGCGGTCAAGGGTTACGCGGGATTGACGCATTACTGTGCAACGAAAGCGGGAGTTCTCGGCTTCACTAGGGCGCTGGCGCTCGAGCTCGCGCCGTTGAAGATTAACGTTAACGCGGTTTGTCCGGGTGTAATCGATACTCCGGGAGTTCGTATTTCGGGATTTGACGAGAAATTGATAGCTGACACGGCTAACGCGCTTCCGTTGAAGAGAGTGGGAAAGCCGGAAGACATTGCGTGGGCTTGCGTTTACCTTGCCAGTGACGAGAGCGGTTTTGTTACGGGCCAGCAAATAATCGTTGACGGTGGCGACACGGTCAAATAGATTTGGGCTTGATTTGGGGTTTCGGGCTAGCGGTTTTAAACTACTTTTCCTTTTTTAAACGCTGGAAGCATAATACGTAACGGTGTGATAGTGAAGTCGTTATTGGTTTTAGCGTTCGCGTGCGTTTTGCTTGCCGGCTGCCTTGGCGGGGACAGCTCTACCGGTTACGTTGCAGCCCGAAGCGGCGACGCGTGCAGAAACGTTTCTTATACGGTTACTACCTGCGAATCCGTGCCTTTCATCGAACAAGCGTGCACGCAAGAGCCGTTGAAGTATTCAAAGTCGTTGGATTGCGTTGACGGGTTGGCTAAGTGCACTATAACCAACCTTGATTCGCAAAGCGGGTCGTTTCAAGTGGTTTTCGGCAACGGGGTAGCGCAATCGCAATTCATTGAAGCCGGCGGTTTGCATTTGTTCGAGCTCGCGGTTGCTTCCGGTTGTTCGTGCGCTGAATCGTTTGTCCCTACTAAAACCGTTTGCAAGGAAACGGTGACGGAAAAAAAAGAGTGCACGGAAGAAACCAAAACCCGGGTCGAGTGCGACTGAGCATTGTTTTATAATCCGTTTAGCGTTATCGGTTAACTGCGTTCGCGCTGAGTTAAAGGGAGTGTTTTCATGCTTGAAGTCGTTCAATCGCTTATTTTGCTGCTTGTCATTATGGACCCGGTAGTCAGCTTGTCTGCCTTAATGGCGTTGACTAAACACAATTCGGCAGACGAGCGCAGGAAAATAGCTTTGAAATCCGTTTTCGTTGCGGCTCTGGTTTTCTTCGGCTTTGCTTTCGGTGGAAACACGGTTTTGCAATTGCTCGGCGTCGACATTAACACTTTCAAGGCAGCTGGCGGCGTAATCCTCGTTCTTTTAGGCGTTCAGCTGGCGTTGGGAGTTTCTTTCCCGAAAGAAAAAGAGGATATTAACGAAGCTGCGGTGGTTATCGGAACGCCGTTGATCAGCGGCCCGGCTGTGATTTCAACCACGATCATTCTCGTTCAACAGACCGGCTTATTGAGCACGCTTACTGCGGGTTCCCTGGCTTTGGCTCTTGTTTTGATTTCCTTGTTGGCGGCTTCGAGAATAAACAAGGTAATCGGCCGTAGCGGAATGCGCGTGTTGTCAACGATGATGGGCGTTGTAACAATAGCATGGGGCATTCAATTCCTTTTGTCGGGAATCAACGCGTTCGCTTGACTTGGCTCGAGTGAATCCATGCGGCGAACGCGGACATCAAGTTGCTGATTATCACGACGTAGATAATGGCTTCCACCAAAAGAGGGACGGTGAAGCCCATGGACTGCGGCAGGAACGTCAATACGACCACTGAAAAGCCGGTCGGGTAGGCGAAGGTCTGCAAAATCCAGTCTTTTTTGGTCACCGCGCCCGGAATGGCCTTGATTAAAACGAAACGCAGCAACCCGACCAGGAGTAATCCGGCTATTGCAAACAAGACCAGTTGCGAGTTGATTACTTTCGGAAACAAAAGGCCCATGTAGACGAAAAACGCGGTTTTAATGAAAAACAAGACGTGCTCCTGCAAGGCAACTGAAAACGGGGGCTGTTTCGGCGCCAAACCTATTTTCTTTTCAACCAGGTTCGCGTTGGAGATTAAAACCCCGAAGATCAGCGCCGAAATCGGAGCCGCCGCGTGCAGGTACTCCACTCCCGCGTATAACACAAGCAAACCGGCTAGCGTTAGCCAAGTGAACTGTTCCGCGTCTTTTATCCTGCGCGTGAAAAACAGCCACAGAAGGCTGAACGCGATTCCCAAGAGTATCGCGATGGAAAAAGTCGATAAAATGCTTTGCACCACCATTAGGATTTCAAAGCTGCCTTTTTGCGCAAACGGGTATATCCCGAGAAACAGCGCGAGCCCGAGAGAATTGCTTAACGCGGATTCGATAACCATCCCCGCTTTACCGGCATCAGTTACTTTAACCGTTTTGACTATGGAATTAACTATGGTCGGGCACGTGTCGCTCATGAGAATTGCGATAAGCAGAATAGAGTAAAACGGGAATCCCATCCAGCTTCCCAAGGAAAACGTGAGCGCTAAAGTCAGTGCGTAAGCGACCAGCGTAAAAACGACGTTTGTCTTAAAACCGGACAGCAAACTGCCTATCTTGAGCGTGGTGCCGACCCAAAACATTAGGAACGCGAGGGCTAATGACGTGAAAAGCAGGATCAGCGGAGAGTAATTATCCGGGTTTGCTATTCCCAGGAGGGGTCCCGCAATGAACCCGATAATCATCAGGAAGAAAACGTCGGGAATCTTGGTTTTTTTGTTTAAGAAAATCGCGAGCAGGCCCGCGAGAATAAGCAACCCCCCGCCGGCTATGCGCTCTATATACGCTTCGGTAATCATGCTACAGTTAAGCCCCAGCCGCATTTAATTCTTGCTTTCAAGACGAAACCACGGGCGTGTAATCCACGAGCTTGAGTTGAAACAACAGGGTTTTTCCCGCTAGCTCGTGGTTGAAATCCACTTTAGCGCCTTCTTCGGTTAGTTCGATTACGCGTCCTGGAATCGTTCTCCCGTCAGGCAGTTGCATTCCCATAACCATTCCCGGCTTTAATTCCTGTTGAGGCAAGCGCGCTTTCGGGATGTCGCGGATTAACGCGGGGTCGGATTCGCCGTACGCTTCTTTTGGGCCTAAAGCAACTTGCTTTTCCTCGTCTTTCTCCATTCCGATAACCGCTTCGTCGAATCCTTTAATGACTTGTCCGCTTCCGACAACGAACTTCAACGGAGCGCCGTGCTCGGCTGAACTATCGAATCTAGTGCCGTTTTCCAGTACTCCGACGTACGATACTTTTACAGCGTCTCCTTTTTTTACCGCCATTCAACCAGCTCCGATTCAAACGAAATTGACCGCGATCCAGCCGCCGATGAAGTTCGTGATTACTATGACGACTACCGCTATTACCAAATGCTCTGCAACTGCGTTCCACGGCTTGTGGTCTTTCAAGCCAACGTAGTAACTGAACGCGCCGAGCAACAGGAAGCCCCAAGCCAAGCAAGCG
>JAZDMM010000109.1:0-27882 GCA_043800965.1 Microcaldota archaeon
CTGGTTTTGAGATACGCCGCGCAATTCCGCGCAAGCGGCCAATGCTGATTCTAGAAAAAGAAAGAGCCACGAGCGGGAATCGAACCCTCGACCTTTCCCTTACCAAGGGAACGCTCTACCAACTGAGCTATCGTGGCGTAAGCCTTACTAATTAATTAGTAATGCATTTTTTTGCAAGCACAAGGTTATTATATTTTGGTTTGAAAAAGAGTTGTACTGGTTTTAATCAGTTCAATGGTGTTTATCGATGGGTAAGTTCAAGGAAGCGGACAAGGCGATTGCGGCAGTCAAAATCTGCTTGAAATGCAAGACGCGAAACGACAAGAACGCTAGAATTTGCCGCAAGTGCATGTACACTAAGTTTAGGCCGAAGAAAGTCAAGAGAAAGGAAACAAAGTAAGCCGGCCTTGAGAGAAAATAAAAAGCGCTCTAGCCATTAGTATAACACTTGCAGGGGTGGCAGAGCCTGGAAAATGCGGAGGACTTAAGATCCTCTCCCTTAGGGGTTCGAGAGTTCAAATCTCTCCCCCTGCATAGTTAAGACTCTAGATTTATCCTAGAATCTCCAGCAATAGACTTATATATCTATTAGGGCATAGACTTATTAGGTGTTTAAGGATGCAAGCTCAAATTGAAGTGGTTCACTACCCGACTTTGAAGACGGTAATGGCTATCGAGGACGCGGTAAAAAATGCGGACACGGCGGTTAGCCGCAACCAGATTATTGCCAAGATGCCTACGAAAGTAATGCGTTCAACACTAAACGTTGCTTTAGGCTACTTGGAAAAACGGGGAATGGTTTTGGAAACCAAGAAAGGCTTTATTTGGACTTTTAACCAAAGCAAGAAACTAGCTAAAGCCGAGGAAGACGGGCTGGAAGTGTAAACGCAATGAAAAGACGCGCGAGCATTAAACTGTTAGGCGAAGCCAAGGAAGAATATTTGAAACTGCAGGAAACGGTTCGCAAGGAAATCGAAAAAGGAATTGCAAGCTCTTTTCACCAAACGCTGCTTAAGTCGATAGACTCTAAAATAGAATTGCTTAAAGCAAATTACGATTACGGAATACAGATTCCCAAGAAACAAATTCCACGAAAATACCAGATTGAATACGAAGTCACTAACTTATGGAAAGTCGACTTGTCCGGCTATTGGCGGATGATTTACACGCTCAAACAACCACAAAGAGAACAAACCGAAGTGGAAATAATTACAATCTGGCTAGACGTACTCGATGTCATAGACCACCCGAAATACGATAAAATCTTCGGCTACAAGAAAAAGTAAGACTCTAGTTTTGTTCTCTGGTTACTCCCCCTGCACCTCTTTTCTTTTAGTAAAAGAAAAGAGCTGCACCAGAAAAGAAAACGCGCGCGCTTACTTGACGTAGTGCTTGTCGTACTGCCTCAAGTCGCCCCATTCCTCTAACGGGAAAAAGTCGTAACGCGGCGGCTTACGGCTTTGCTTGCCGCCTGGTTTTTTCTTTTGTTTAGTTTCTTGCGGCTGTGCCTTTTGTTCTTGCTTTTCCTTTTCTATTTTTTCGGGTTGCGTTTTTTGCCTGGTTTTCTCCTCGTCTTTCCGCACTTCCTTGACGAGTTGCTTCGCGTCTGTTTTGACTTTTTTCGCTTGCTGCGGCTGAGTTTTCGGGGCGGGAGGGAGTTCCGGAACGATTTCGCCGCCTTTGCTGGTGTGCTTGAACGCGTCGTACAAGCCCCAGCCGAGCACTCCCACGACGCCGAGGTAAACGAAAATGCACGGGCCTTGCAGTTCGCGGAATAAAAAGCTCAAGACTATGCAGCTGAAAACCATCATTAACAGCGCTATGATCGCTAATGCGAATTTCTGTTTTTTCGGGTCCCCTTCAAACAAAACAAGTCACCGTTTCCGCGAGTTGAACTCGATTGCGAGAAGGTATTGCAGTATGATCGTGACTGACAACGCGAGGAAGGAAAACAAAGCAATGAACGCGAATCGAATCAACGCAAAAGCGTTGTCTGCCAGCAATCCCGCTATGAAAAACGCGATGAATACGACGGAGACGACGATTGAACCGAGCTCGAGCAAGTACAGCCAGTCGTTAAGCTGTTTCTTGTCCTTTGGCAAAACCCATTTCAACAGGAAGTCGCGGCACATGCCTTGATTACGCTATTATTAATTAAATACGTTACAATTAACTTCGTGAGAAAGTCCCTGGTCGACTACAAAAACGAGTTTCACAAGATAGTGGGCGTTCCGCTCGACCACCCTGAAGCAGGGGAAAAGCTCGCGGACAGGCTGACGGAGCTCCATACCGCCTGCGACGACTGGTTTTCTACGGGCTTAATGTTCAGGTTCCAGCGCGGCAAGGGCTCGGACCGCGTTCACGGAGTCGGCGGGAAAAAAGAGGTTCGGGTTTCAACGTCGTTAAACAAGGTCGAACGCAATTTCAACAACCGCGTTACGGATCTCCGCCGGCTTATGCAAGCGATCCGCGCGTTGAAGAAGCAAGGGCATTTCACGGACGTTGATTTAACGCCGTTTTTCAAGTATGGAAAGGCTAATTGAAAATGGTAGCTTACGGAGCATTGGTGGTTGCGTACAGGATTACGGCTCGCGGGCGCGAGTTTTTGCTAGTCAAGAACACGCGCAGCAAGAGGTGGAGTTTCCCCGCAGGCCACGTGGATGAAGGCGAAGAGCATTCGGTTGCAGCGCTGCGCGAATTGCAAGAGGAAACTACGTTAAAGCGGGAAGACCTCGTGGAATTCAAGAACACCGGCCAGTGGAATGTTTTTTACGATGACGAATGCGTTCAAGTGCGGCAGAAAGTATTCGTCGCTTTAGTTAATTCGGAAGCGCACGTTCAAGCCGGTGACATGATTGACGAATTCAAGTGGGTTGCGGAAGCCGACGTGCCGAAAGTTTTAACCGAACTCAGCTTGCGCGAGCTCTACGCAAAGATAAAATCAACTCTTTAAATCCTTTAAATCGAAATCGGAGTTGTTAGCGGGCTTGTTTGGTTGCCGAGCGGGTTGGGGAAAGGTTTAATAAATCAAATACGGCATATATCGTAACTCTGTTGCGAGTGTTTTTTATTCGCGTTTTTTAGAGTGTGAGTTTCATCATTTAGACTGTGGTTGTTATGGCTACGTACGTTTGTTCGAACTGCGGAAAGGAATTGGATTCAAGCGAGCTAGAGTTTATTCGCTGTCCGTACTGCGGTAACAAGGTTTTGTTCAAGAAAACTCCTCCTGTTTTGAAGAAGTTTTCGAGCGATTGATTTGAATGGGTATTAAGCGAAAGCCTCCGGGCAGGGGGTCGCGTAGTTTTTGGCACAGACGCCGTGCGAGCAGAATTGTTCCGAGAATCAGGTCGTGGGGAGACCACGGCAAAGGCCTCGAGGCATTCGGCGGAATCAAGGCTGGAATGATTCACGTTGTCATGGTTGAAGACAGCGAGGCGCCGACTAAAGGCCAGGAAGTTGCGAAGGCCGCGACTGTTGTTGTTACCCCTCCGTTGTTCGTTTATTCAGTTATCGCGTTCAAGAAAACGATTGAGGGTTTGAAGCCGTTCGCCGAGGTTCCGGCTACGATCGGGATTCCGAAGGAAGCAAAGCGCGTTTTGACTCCGGCAAAGAAAGCAAAGCATTCTATTGACGATTTGAAAAAGCAAGTCAGTGAAATCGCTGACGTGCGCATTATCGCTTTATCGCTGTCGTCTAAATCCGGCATTTCCAAGAACCCGTTCGTTATTGAAATGGCCGTAGGCGGCGCGAACGCGGCGGAAAAACTTGATTTTGCAGCAAGCGTTTTAGGCAAGGAAGTTTCGGTTTCCGATGTTTTCAACGAAGGCGATGTGGTAGATACTATTGCGGTTACCAAGGGAAAAGGATGGCAAGGAGTTGTCAAGCGTTACGGCGTTGCCTTGAACATCAGGAAAGCCACGCAGAAGCGCAGGCACGGAGGCTCCCTTGGAGCGGAACGCCAAGCCAAGGTCATGTACACCATCCCGCGCGCGGGTCAAATGGGTTTCCACAGGAGAACCGACTGGAACAAGAGAATCATGGCTGTTTCCAAGGACTCCGGCAAGTTCACGCCCGCAGGCGGGTTCAAGCGTTTCGGTATTCCGAAGACTGATTTCGTCTTGATTGAAGGCAGTATTCCCGGCCCGTCAAAGCGTTTCGTTTTATTGAGGAAAAGCTTGCGCAACAAGAAGAGCGCGAAGCCGGAAATAAAGAAGATTGTCAAGTGATTTTTTGAAAGCTACTGTACTCGGTTTGAACGGCTCGAAGTCGAGCGAGGTAGAGTTGCCTCACCACTTCGAGGAAGAGTTCAGGCCGGATTTGATCAAGCGCGCGTTTCACGCATTCCGTTCCTTAAGCTGGCAGCCGAAAGGCGCTTTCCCGATGGCGGGAATGCAGACTACGGCGGAATACTACGGCCGTAGGCACGAGCCGCGCCAGACCATTAACACCGGGCGCTCGCGTTTGCCGCGTGAAAAGATTGCGCCCGACCGCTTGGGCCAAGTGCGCCAGGTTCCGCAAGCAGTAGGCGGCCGCAGGGCTCACCCGCCGAAGCCGTGGACGGTTTTGCGCGAGAAAATTAACATTAAGGAAAAGAACAAGGCGATTCGCAGTGCAATAGCCGCGTCCGCAAGCGAGAAAATTGTGAAGAACCGCGGCCACAAGTTTTCTTGCAAGTTACCGCTTGTCGTTTCAAAGGATTTCGAGGGCGTGAAGAAAGTCAAGGAAGCCGCGAAAGTCTTGATTGACTTTGGCGTTGGCGATGACTTGAAGCGCGCGAAAGACGGCCGCAAGATGCGCAGCGGTAGGGCGCGCTTGAGGAAAGGCGGTTACAAGGTGCCGGTTAGTGCTTTGATTGTTTTCGCGGAAGACCATGGAATCAGGAAGGCGGCGAGGAATTTGCCGGGTGTTGACGTGGTTAAGGTGCAGGATTTGAATGCGGAATTGCTTGCTCCCGGCGGAGTCGCGGGGCGCTTGGTGGTTTGGACGCAGGACGCAGTTGAGAAGCTGGACAAGGAGAGGTTATTCGAGTGACGATTATCATTAATGCATTGACTACCGAGAAAGCAGTTGCAGGCATCGAGCGCGAGAACAAGATTACGTTCGTTGTAGACGGCAAGGCGACGAAAGCCGATGTAAAGACGGAGGTCGAGCGGTTGTACGGCGAGAAAGTCGTTAAAGTCAATGTTTTGGTTTCTTCCCACGGGGTTAAGAAAGCGATGGTCAAGTTCAAGCGCGAGGGCGCGGCTTCGGATTTGGCTGCCAGGTTGAAAGTGATTTAATGGGTAAAATGCTGAAGCACCAGAGGCGCGGTAAAGGCTCTAGCGTTTATCGTACTCCTAGCCACAGGTATTACTCTAAAGTAAAGTACCCGCGTTTCCAGAAATCGTTCGACGGCGAGGTTTTGGGTTTCGTCGACGATCCGGGTCACGGTGTTTTAATCGCGTTAATCGAGCTGGATGACGGCTCCGAGTTTTTGAATTTAGCGTCTGAAGGATTGGCGATGGGGGCGCGCGTCAAGGTTTTGAAGAACGACAAGCCGAGAGTCGGCGATGTTTCTAAATTGCGCAATTTGCCGGAAGGCACTCCCGTGTTCAACGTGGAAGCGAATCCCGGCGACGGCGGCCAGTTCGCGAGGGCAACGGGCGCGAGCGCGATGCTGCTTGCGCAAGACGAGGACACCGGATTGTACAACGTGCGCCTTGCGAGCAAGGCCATTAAGAAATTGTCTCCCGATTGTTTTGCGACAGTGGGCGTTGCTTGCGGCGGCGGCAGAACAGAGAAGCCGTTCAAGAAAGCGAGCGCTAGGCGTTTTGCAATGAAGGCGACTCACCGCATTTACCCGCGCGTTCGCGGCACGGCAATGAACGCCAACAACCACCCGCACGGTGGAAAGAGTATGGGCAAGCCGTCTACGGTGTCCAGGCACGCGCCGCCGGGCCAGAAGGTCGGCCACATCGCGGCTCGCAGGACCGGCAGGAGAAAAGGAAAGAAGAGTAGTGATATGAATGGCTAGAAAATTTGTTTACCGCGGAATCAACGTCGAGGAATTGCAGAAATTGCCTTTAGACGAGTTCATCAAGATGCTGCCGGCTACGCAGCGCAGGACTATGAAGCGGTCGAACAAGCACATCAAGGTTTTTCTCGCGAAGTTCCGCGACCACCAGAAAAAGCACAAGGACAAGCCCGTGAAAACGCATTTCAGGGACATGATTGTTTTCCCGGAGATGCTTGGCGCCAGGATTCAGATTTACGCGGGCAAGGACTGGGCGGACATCACGATTACTCCGGAAATGCTGGGCCACCGCTTGGGCGAGTACTCGCACACGACTAAAATGGTTAAGCACAGCGGCCCGGGTATCGGGGCAACTCGCGGAAGCAAGTCAGTGGAGTTGAAGTAGGCAAAATGGGTTTACACAAGTACGCATTCAAGGGAAAGAAGCAGTCGGGCAAGGCGCAGGCTCACGACGTTGACGCTTCTTTCAAGGACTTCAGCCAGGTTTGCTTGGCTATCAAGCGCAAGCCCGTTACCAAAGCGCGCGTCATATTAGACGAGTGCATTTCAATGAAGAAAGCGATTCCTTACCACAAGTTCGCGAAAGGCACGGGCCACCGCAGCGAGCTCGGAGGCAGGCGCGGCAAGTACCCGATTAAGGAAGCAAAGCTCACGCTGAAACTATTGAATAACGCGGTTGCAAACGCTGTTAACCAGGGATTAGACGAGGAAAAGCTCGTTGTGGCGCACGCACTCGCGAACAAGCAAGTCACTTACAAGCGTTACCGCAGGACTTGGGTGGGCAGCCACACGCTCGGTTACGGCCGTTTCGCCATGTGGGGTAATTACGTTACTTGCATGGTTCAGATAGTTGTCGAAGAATCCGACAAGATTAAGCCGGATAAGGAAAAGAAAACGGAATCGAAAGCCAAGCAGAGGCCGAGAAAGCGAACCGAAGCTCAAACAAAAAAACAAGAAACGAAGCCGGTTGAAGTGAAGACGGAAGAGCTCAAGAAAGAGGAAGTGAAGCAGGAAGAAGAGAAGAGCACGGAAGCAAGGGAGAAAGTTCACGCTGAAAAGGAAGAGAAAAAGAAAAACGAGATTATGGTTGTTGGCTAGGAGTGATTGAATGGCAGTAGAGAGGAAATTCATTAAAACCGCGTTGCATGATTTAGAGCTCAAGCGGTTCCTGCGCAAGGAATTAGAAAAGGCGGGAGTGTCGAGCATAGTCATTCAAAAGACTCCGATTGCGACTAGAATTACGATTACGGTTAAGAAGCCCGGCATGGTAGTCGGGAAAAAAGGAA
Source organism: Microcaldota archaeon (assembly GCA_043800965.1). Classification (GTDB taxonomy): domain Archaea; phylum Micrarchaeota; class Micrarchaeia; order Norongarragalinales; family Norongarragalinaceae; genus JAZDMM01. The sequence goes on from JAZDMM010000109.1 coordinate 7,300, forward strand.
AAGCCATTAAAGAGCTTTACACGCTTTTGCAGGAGAAGTACGGGGTTGAAAACCCGCAGCTCGAGATTCTCGAGGTGCAGCATCCTAATTTGGATGCGCAATTGGTCGCGGAGCGAATCGGCAGGCAAGTTGAAATGCGTCCCCGCGTAAAGCCCATTATACGCTTTGCGTTGAACGACGTCATGGCTGCGGGAGCCATCGGAGCTGAAATCCGCGTTGCCGGAAAAATCGTGGGTAAAGGCGGCAAGGCTAAGACGTTGTCGGTTCGCGCTGGTTTCTTGAAGAAGTCCGGTGACATGATGAAAAAAGTTCACGTAGGCCGGTTCACCGCTTTCCTTAAGGCGGGCACGATCGGAATCACGGTTAAAATAGTTCCCCCGGGCACGGTCTTCCCCGACAAGATCACGGTTAAGAAGCCGGAAGCGGAAGTAACGCCGGAACAACAGGCTGTAGTTGAAACGGCAGAGGAAAAACCGGTTGAGGAAAAGAAGGAAGAAAAGAAAGAGGAAAAGAAGAAAGCGCCGAAGCCGAAGAAGAAGCGCGCAATCAAGAAGAAAACCGAGGATGGAAAAGAAGTTGCTACTGATGCGGCGGGCGAGGAAATCGCGGTTAGCGACGGGGAAAAGCAGGTTGACAAGGAAATAATCAAGGAAGCAAAGGAAGAATTGAAGAAGGACGATTGAAATGGCTGTTTACCGAAAGAAGGATTTGAAGTCAATGCCTGAAGCAGAGCTCAAGGCAAAGCTCGCGGACGTGGAAAAGGAAGTTGACCAGGAGCGCGCTTCCACGAAAGCAACCGGCAAGCCAAAGAACGCGGGCCGCTTCAAGGAATTGCGGAAAGTCAAGGCAAGGATACTAACTATTTTAAAACAACGCGAAATAAAGAAATAGAGGTTTTAATTCAACGTGTCTGAAAATTGTCCGAACTGCGGCTTGCCAAAGGAAATTTGCGCGTGCCAGACTATCGAAAAAGAAACGACCGGCAAGCTGAAGATTTACTCCACTAAAAAGCGGTTTAACAAGCTCGTTACCATTGTCGAGGGATTGGACGAGAAGGAGTTGAAGCCGGTTACCAAGGAGCTCAAGCGCAAGCTCGCTTGCGGCGGGAACACGAAGGAAGGCATAGTTGTTTTGCAAGGCGACCACGTCAGGAAAGTCGCGGATTACCTCGTGAAACTTGGTTACCCGCGCGACATGATTAACGTTACCGAGTATTCTTTCTCCAGGCGTTGATTTTCAACGTTTTTCAGAGCGAATGGTTTAAATAGTGTTGGAGTTACGATTATTAAATCGCCTTATCATCGGTAAGGCGGCTTCGTGTTTATGAAGAAAGCTTCGTCCCGCAGCGGTCGAAAGCAGCCCGACGAATTTTTTCTCGGCGAATTAATCGGCGAGAAAACGCGCGTCGCGTCAAGCAGCTGCAAAGACTCGCAGGGTATCGAAGGAACAGTCCAAGACGAATCTTTGAATTCGTTTCTCGTGGAGACCGAGGACGGCGTCAAGCGCATTCCGAAGAAGGGGAGCGTTTTCGCTTTCGGCGGTTTCGAAATACCGGGGGACGTTTTGATTATTCGCCCCGAAGACAGGACGAAAAAATTGACTAAGACAAAAGGTTGGAAGCAATGGATTGCACGGACAAAAACTGCCCGGTTCACGGGACTTTGAAAACGCGCGGCGCCGTAAAGACGGGTTTGGTAGTCAGTGCCAAGGCCAAGAATACCGTCGTTGTTGTTATCGGTTACTTCAGGAAAGCTACGAAGTACGAGCGCTTGGAAAAGCGCACGAGCCGAATCAAGGCGCACGTTCCCCCTTGCATGAACGTCGAGGAAGGACAGCTGGTTAAGATTGCGGAGTGCAGGAAAATCAGCAAGACCAAGGCGCACGTTGTAGTAAAGATTGTTAAGAAAAAGTGATTTTGATTGAAAGGACTCGCCGCTAGAATAACGAAACCGCTCACGATCGGCACGCGATTGATCTGCGATGACAACAGCGGAGCGAAAATAGTTGAAATCATAGGCGTCAAGGGCGCGAAGGCGCGCCTGCGCAGGTACCCAAGCGCGGGAATCGGGGACGTCGTTATTGTTGCGGTTAAGAAAGGAAAGCCGGAGATGGTGAAGCGCAAGGAAAAAGCGCTCATCGTAAGGCAGAAGGTTTCCATAAGGCGCGGAAAGCAGAGGGTCGCGTGGGAAGACAACGCGTGCGTTTTGGTTGACGACCAAAAGCTTCCGAAGGGAACCGAAATCAAGGGTTGCGTTGCAAGGGAAATCGCGGACCGTTTCCCGAAAGTTGTTGCAATCGCGTCTTCAGTAGTGTGATATTTCATGTCGAGCAAACCCGGTAAGCAAAGGAAAGCACGTGCGCAAGCGAAGCTGCATGAGCGGCAGAAGTTCGTTACCGCCAGGCTCGGCAAGGAGTTGCGCGCGAAATCCAAGAAAAAGAAGATGCCGGTGAGGAAAGGGGATTCGGTCAAGGTCGTGCGCGGCAAGTTCAAGAAGAAAACGGGTAAAGTGACTCGCGTTAATTTGAAGAATTCGATTGTGTTTGTTGAAGGCTGTTTGATTAGCAAGCAAGGCGGCAAGGAAGTTCAGGCGCCGCTGCAGCCTAGTAATTTGATTATCACGGCTTTGGTTGACCGCAGAAAGGCTTTTGTCGAGAAAAAGGAAGAGCCTAAGAAGGAACCGGTTAAGAAAGAGGAAGCAAAAACGGAAGAGAGGGAAATCGAAGCCAAGACTGAAGTAAAGAAGGACGAAGAGAAGCCGAAGCCTGTTGACAAAAAGGCTAAAGCGGCTATCGTCAACGGGGTTGTTTGATTATTATGGGTGGCCACGGCAGTTCCAAACACTTGAAGAGGCCGGCGTCAGGCAAGTTCGCCGGGTTGCACCGAAAAGGCAGCGTGTGGATTGAAAAGCCGCTTCCCGGGCCGCACTCGAAGAAAGCCTGCATTCCTTTGTCTACGTTAGTCAGGGATTTGCTGAAGCTCGCGGACTCGTCTTCGCAATCCGGAAAGCTGGTTCGCAGCGGAAAGATTCTCGTTGACGGAAGGCGCGTTTCGAAAGTAAAGCTTCCGGTCGGCTTGATGGATTTGATTTCGATTCCCGACAACCAGCAGAATTACTTGGTTGGCGTTCACAAAGGCGTTTTGAAATTGTATTCGGTAAAGGATGTTTCTGTCAAGCACTGCAAGGTCGTGGGCAAGAAAATCGCGGGCAAGGACAAGATTCAGCTCGCTTTGCACGACGGCCGCGTTGTATTGACTTCCGACAAGGGAATCAAGGTGGGCGACACGCTCAAGCTAGCGGTTCCCAAGCAGGAAGTCAAGGGAGTTTTAAAGCTCGATAAAGGCGCTTTGTGTTTGGTTTACCTCGGAAGGCACTCGGGTGAAGTCGGCGTGCTGCAGGAAGTGATTGCTTTGGAAGGCAGCAGGCACAAGGATGCGCGCTTGAAAGTCGGGGATTCGGAATTGGTTACGAGAAAGGATTACTTGTTCGTTATTGAAACGGGGTTATTTGATTGAATTTAGTCAAGCTTGAGAAAGTCACGCTCAACATTGGCTCGGGCGAAGGCGGCGAGCGCTTGGATAAAGCGAGAGCCTTGCTTGAAAAGCTCTCGGGCCGCAAGGCGGTTTTGACTCTTGCGCGCACGAGAAACCCGACTTTTCACTTGCGCAAGGGACAGCCGATTGGCGTGAAAGTGACTTTGCGCGGGATTCAAGCCAAGGAGTTTTTGAAGAGGGCGCTCGAGTCGGTTGACAATGTTTTAAACCAGAAAAAGTTTTTCAACGGCGGATTCGCTTTCGGAGTCCGCGAGTACATTGATTTTCCCGGAGTGAAGTACGACCCGAAGATCGGAATGTTCGGGTTCGACGTTTGCGTTACTTTAACGAAGCCGGGCGCGAGAGTTGCCCGCAGGCGCATTGCGCCGAAGCGCTTGCCGAGGAAGCAGAGGGTTTCCCAGCAAGAGGCGCTTGAGTTCGCCAAGTCTTTTGGCGTGAAAATTGAAGAGGAGTGATTAAGTGCAGTCTCACGATTTCAAACACAAGAAGCGCGCCGGTAGAAAGTGCCGCATTTGCCAGTCTTCGAAAGGGCTGATCCGCAAGTACGGCTTGTACGTGTGCCGCAAGTGTTTCAGGGAAGTTGCCGAGGAACTCGGTTTTAAGAAATATATGTGATTTTATGGACTCGCTTGCTAACGCAATGAATTCTTTGAAAACGAACGAATCCCGCGGTAATGCGAAGGCGCGCATCAAGCCGGCTTCGAAAGTAATTCGCGGGGTGTTGATGATTCTCCAGAAGCAGGGCTTTATCGGGGAATTCGAGTTCATCGACGACGGTAAGAGCGGCGAGTTCGAAGTCAAGCTCGTGGGTAAGATCAACAACTGCGGCGTAGTCAAGCCGCGTTTTCCGGTTTCAGTGAGCGCTTGGGAGCGTTTCGAGACGCGTTTCCTGCCTGCCCGCGGTTACGGATTACTGCTGGTTTCGACTTCGCAAGGTTTGATGACTCACGAGGAAGCCAAGGAAAAGGGAATTGGCGGAAGATTGTTGTGTTTCGTTTATTGAAGTGGTTTGATTGAAAGTAAAAATTCCTGAAGGCGTGTCGGTTTCCATTGACGGAAGCAAGTTCATCGTTAAAGGCAAGTCGGTTTCGCTAGAGAAGCCGTTCAACCCGTTGATGACTACGCTCAAGGTCGAGGGGAATGAAGTCGACGTTTCAATAGTCGGCAAGCCGAACAAGAAGAAGAACGCGATTGCGAACGCGGTTGTTTCGCATTTGAAGAACATGATTCACGGCACGTCGCACGAGTTCGAGAAGAAACTCAAGCTCGTGTTCGCTCACTTTCCGGTTACGCTCGAAGTCAAGGGCAACCAGATGTTGATTAAGAATTTTCTTGGCGAGAAAACGCCGCGAACCGCTGTAATCAGCGCAGGCGTGAAAGTGCAGGCTAAAGGAGCGGACGTAACCGTTTCCGGCCACGACAAGGAATTGGTTGGCCAGACTGCAGCGAACATAATCAAAGCTACCCGAGTTACGAACCGCGACGAGCGGATTTTTCAAGATGGAATTTATCACGCGTGATTGATTATGGCTAGAGTAAAACACCCGAAGTTCAACATGCAAAACATCACGAGCCGCGGAGGCCGCATTCGCAGCCGCCGCAAGGGCGGCCGCTGGAGAAAGCCCACCGGAATCGACAACAAGCTGCGCATCAAGCGCAAGGGTTACGGCGCGCTACCGAAAATCGGTTTCCAGGGCCCGAGAGCGGGAAGGCACTCGCACCCGTCGGGCTTGAAGGAAGCGCTGGTGTTTACCGTCAACAGCTTAGCCGGTTTGAAGAACGTGGTTGTCCGCATCGGCGGCTCCGTAGGAACGAAAAAGAGAATAGCGATTGTTGCCGAGGCGAAGAAACTCGGCTTAAGGGTTTTGAATCCCGGAATCAAGGTAAGGCTGCACGAGAAAAAGCTCGCAGCCAAGAAGGAAGAGAAAAAGTGATTGAATGGGCTTGAAGACGATTAAGAGAATTGCTTCCCGCGCTTTCAAGGTCGGCGCGTCTAGAATAAAGATTACCGACCAGGTTGCGGCCAAGGAGGCTTTGACTGCCGACGACGTGCGCGGCTTGGTTAAAAGCGGCGTCATTCGCATCGAAAGCAAGAAAGGAGTCGGCCGCGGCAAGGCAGAGAAGAAAGCCAAGAGGAAAAGGGCTGGCCGCAGGCGCGGGGAAGGCAGCAAGAAAGGCTCGGTTTCGCGCGCAAGCAAGACTAGGTGGATAGAGACTGTGCGCGCGCAGCGCAAGCTGCTTGCTTCCTTAAAGGGAAAAATGGCTTCTTCTAATTACCGCATGCTTTACCGCCGCATCAAGGGCGGCGCGTTCAAGAGCAAGCGCGCTTTGCTTGGCTTCGTAAAGGAGAACAAGCTGTTGGAGTGAGTTGGAATTGACTAAGGCTACTGGACCGTTGTACGTTACGCATTTCCGCCGCAGGCGCGACGGGAAGACGGATTACGCGAAGCGCTTGGCTTTGCTTAAGTCCGGAAAGCCGCGTTTGGTTGTTCGCAAGAGCAACAAGTTCATTTTGGTTCAAATCGTTGACTTTTCGTTTGAAGGCGATAAGACGATTGCGAGCGCTAGCTCGCGCGAGTTGAAGAAATTCGCTTTTGCCGGTAAAGCAAATGCTGCTTCGGCTTTTTTGGCCGGGTTGCTTGCTGGCAAGAGGGCGTTGGCTAAGGGAGTCAAGGAAGTTGTTTTGGACATAGGCTTGCACCCGCCGTCGAAAGGCGCGGTTGTTTTCGCGGCCCAGCTGGGCGCGGCGGAAGCGGGTTTGAAGAGCCCGTTTTCGCAAGACAAGATGCCTTCCGAAGAAAAGTTGAAAGGCAAGGACGCCATGGCTTTCGAGGAAGCAAAGAAAAAATTATTGAACGGTTGATGTTTTTATGGCTAGACGACAAAGGCGCGATAACGAAAAACAAAGAAGGGAAGCACGCGAGAAATCGCTTCAGGACTGGACTCCCAGGACTGACTTGGGTAGGAAAGTGGTTTCCGGTGAAATTTCCAGCATTCAGCAAGTAATCGAGTCCGGGAAAAAGATTCTCGAGCCCGAAATCATTGATTTCCTGATTCCGGATTTGCAAGAGGAAGTTCTTGCTGTTTCCAGCACTCAGAGAATGACCGCGTCAGGCAGGAAAATGGCCATGCGCGTAGTGCTTATTGTCGGTAACAAGAACGGCGTGGTTGGCGTGGGCGTTGGCAAAGCCCCTGAAACTCGTGACGCGATTGCGGAAGCGCTTAAGGACGGAAAAAAGCATTTGGCGTTTATTACCTTGGGCTGCGGTTCGTGGGAGTGCGGTTGCGGAACGCAGCACTCGCTTGTGATGAAAGTCAGCGGTAAGAACAGCAGCACTGAAGTCGTGATTAAGCCGGCTCCGCGCGGAGTCGGGTTGGTTGCGGGTGAAGTTGCCAAGAAAGTGCTTGAGGCCGCGGGCGTGAAAGACGCTTGGGTTTTCACTAAGGGTAGGACGAGGAACGTTTTGAACATGGCTACGGCTACTGTCTCGGCTTTAGAGTCGTTGAACAGGTTAAAGCCCGCGCCTGAGAAGAGTGGTTGAAGTGGGTAAAATCATTGCGGTTGTAAGGATTCGCGGGGTTCAACGCATCAGGCCTAATGCCAGGTATTCGATGAAGCACTTGGGTTTGACTCGAAAGCATCATTGCGTTTTAATTGACGAAAAACAAAGGCAGATGGCTGTTGCTTGCAAGGATTACGTTGCTTGGGGCGAGCCTACTGTTGAAACGATTGCCGAATTGCTTGAGAAAAGGGGCCGTGTTACCGGCGACAAGCTGTTGAAGGACAATTTGCCTAAGGGCTTTGCGTCGATTCAGGATTTGGCTAAAGCTGTTTTTGAAGGCACTGCATTTCTTTCGAAACTCAAGGGCGTTAAGAGGGTTTTCCGCTTGCACCCGCCGAAGAAGGGTTTCGGTGCAATAAAGAGGGCGTATCCTAAAGGCGCTTTGGGTTACTGGAAGCAGGACATTAACGGCTTGCTTGAGAGAATGATGTGATTTTAATGGTTCGCAGGATTGTAAGCAGGAAGAGAAAGCACTTAGGCAACCGCACTTTCGGAGGCGGTAACACCAAGAACCGCCGCGGCAAAGGCAATAAAGGCGGTAAAGGGAGAGCCGGGGCTTACAAGCACAATTGGCTGCGCACAATCGTCGTTGAAGGCGGTAGGAAAGGCAAACGCGGTTTCAGGAATCCAACGCGCAAGTCGTTCAAGGAAATTTCATTAGACAAATTGACTGCTCTTATTTCGAAAGGCAAGATTGAAAAGAACAAGGACGGAGTTTTCGAAGCCGATTTCAAGGGCTTCAAGATTCTGGGTTCCGGCAAACTGGATTCGAAGTGCATAGTCAAGGCATCGCGTTTCTCTAAAAAAGCGAAAGAGAAAATAGAAGCCGCGGGCGGCGAAGCAAAAGACGCTTAGTTCCAGCCAAAGGCTTTTATCTATCGCAATAGTTTGCTTTCTAGAAGGTTGTATTCGATGAGTATCGTCACTGCTTTAAAGCCGATTTATAGCTTGCTCCCGGAAGTAAAAAGGCCAGAGCGCGCGCCTGCTTTGAAGCAAAAGCTGTTGTGGACCGGCGTTGCACTTCTTATTTTCTTTGTTCTCGGACAAATTTACCCGATCGGAGTCGACCCCACGCGCATTCAGTCTTTCGTGCGTTTGGATATTTTGCTCGGCAGCCAGACGGGTTCGTTGATCAGCGCCGGAATCGGACCCATTGTCTTGGCTAGCATTTTCCTGCAGTTGGCAGTTGGCTCCAAACTCATCAAGCTTGACACAAGCGACCCGGAGCAGAAAAAAGGATTTCAAGGCTTGCAGAAAATGCTCGCGATTTTACTGAGTTTTCTCGAAGGCGGTGTCTTTGCTTTCTCGGGTTACATCACGCCTATTGACAACGCGTTTTCAACCATGTTTCTAGTCATGCTCCAGCTTGCAATAGGCTCGATTATCCTGCTTTACCTTGATGAAGTTGTGCAGAAATACGGAATCGGCTCCGGCATTTCACTGTTCATCGCAGCCGGCGTGAGCAGGTCGGTTTTCGTCGGCGCATTAAGCTTTGTTTCAACAGCTGGTGGCGTTCCTTCCGGCTTGATTCCGCAAGCGATTTACTGGATTACGCAAGGCTCGATCGCTACCGCGCTTTGGACTCTCATGCCTATAGTGTTCACGATACTCGTTTTCCTTGTCGTGGTTTACATCGAGGGAATGAAAATAGAACTGCCTTTGGCTTACGGCCGCGCTCGCGGCTTGGGTGCGCGTTACCCGATAAAATTCCTTTACGTTTCCAATATTCCGGTTATTCTCGCGTCAGCGGTATTGCTTAACATTCAATTGATGGGTGCGTTCACCTCTGCCCCGCTCCCCGATAACCCGGATATCAAAGTCGGCTTTCTCGGGCAGTACCAAGACAACCAGCCGATTTCCGGGCCCGCGTATCACTTGACCGCGCTTCCATCGCCGCTGTTGATCGGCGGCTACGAAACCTACCTGCAGTTTTTGATGCAGCCGCGCGAGATAATGCACGCCTTTTTTTACGGGATAGCGCTTGTTGTTCTTTGCATGATTTTCGGTTGGTTCTGGATCGAGAGTACGGGAATGGGTGCTAAAGACGTGGCTGCCCAGCTTCAGAAATCGGGTTTGCTTATTCCCGGATTCAGGCAGGATCCTCGAATTACTGAAAAAATTCTCGAGCGGTATATTCCGATTATTACGATTCTCGGTAGTTTCTTCGTGGGAGTGCTCGCTTGGTTCGCGGACGTTACCGGCGCTTTAGGCACCGGAACCGGTATTCTATTGACTGTCGGAATCCTATACCGCTTTTACGAGGACTTGGCCCGGCAGCAATTGTTTGAAATGTACCCCGTGCTGAGGACGATTGTAAGGTAGGTGTTTGCTAATGGCTTTTTTAGGTTTAGGTGATATCGAGGCGGTAATGGCGGTTGCATTCGTTTTCGCTTGCTTTACTTTTTACCTTAACTTGACTCTAGGCAAGAAGGACGAGGTCAAGAAGATTCAGAAAAAGATTCAAGACCATCAGAAAGAGCTGCAGAAGGCGATTAAGGAAAACGACCAGGAGCGCTTGAAGCAGCTGCAGAAAAAAGACGCGGAAGTTTCGCAGTGGCTCAAGGACAGCATGTTCATGCCCATGCGTGCCATGATAGTAATTCTCCCCGCGTTTTGGATAATGTTCGCGTTCGTTATTCCCGCATTAATCACTCAGGAATTCGTGGTTCGCATGCCGTTTCACTTGCCGCATGCGTACACTGTTTGGGACGGTTCGACTTGGCGAGATTACGTCGGGAGCAAGGGCTTGTTCATTTGGTCGCTCGTGCTTTACGGGCTGGTATTCGAATTGATTTACTCTCAGCTTCTCCCGAGGATTCGCGGGGAAAAAAAGCTTAATAACAATGCTCGTCACGAACAGTAAGAAAGGTGTTTTTGAAATGGTTAAACCGTCTTTAAGAAAAGCAAAGAAAACAAAGAGAGCAGGCGGAATAGTAAAGTACAAGCCGAAAAAGCCGGCGAAAGCGTCTTGCGGATTGTGCGGCGCCCAGTTGCACGCCGTTCCCCACAGGTCTACTGCGGGAATGCGCGCGCTCGCGAAAACCAAGAAGAGGCCCGAGCGGCCGTTCGGCGGAGTTTTATGCTCGAAGTGCTCTACTTCGCTTTACAAAACCAAGGCGCGCGGCGGGCAGCCCCGCATTTCGCAACAGCGCTTTTTCAAGCAGTTGAAGTGATTCGAATTGCGAGTAGCAATATCGGGTTTAAGCGGCTGCGGCAATTCCACTGTATCGAAACTGGTTGCCGAGAAGACGGGTTTCCCGCGTTTTAATTACACGTTTCACGACTTGGCCCGCGACTTGGGCGAGGAGTTCATGGACTTTCACGCAAAAGCCGCATCGAATCCGGGAATCGATCTCGAGCTCGACCGCAAGCAGCAGGCGTTCATTAACGAAAACAAGCACTGCGTCGTGGGCACGCGGCTCGCGGTGTGGATGGATGACGCGAAACTGCTTGAGAAAATCGGGGGCGAGCGCGTGAAACTGGATTTCAAGGTTTGGCTCGACGCTCCGCTCGAGGAACGCGCGCGCCGAGTTGCCGAACGCGAAGGCGGTTCGCAAGACGAGGCGCAAGCTGAAGTGATTGCAAGGGATTTGGATAACGCGTTGCGTTACAAGAAATTGTACGGCATCGACGTTTCAAAACACGGCTTCGTGGATTTGGCGATTAATTCCGAGGAACTGACTGCAGAGGAAGTTTCCCAGAGAATCGTTATTGAATTGGATAAAAGGTGAATTCGATTATGGCAGCTATTGAAGTAGGCAGGAAAGCGGTTTTGCTGAAAGGCAGGCGCGCGGGACAACAGGTAAAGATTACGAAGGTTATCGACAAGAACTTTGTCGAAGTAACCGGCGAGAAAGGCAAGGCGCGCAAGTGCAACGTGCTTCACTTAGAGCCGTTAGCGAAGTAAAGCCCTTTATTTGCAGTGATCTAATATATTTTCATGCAACGAAGCCAGCTTGAGCCCCGAAAAGAGCCGCTTAATAAAGAAGGTGCGGAGGAAGAGCGCATCAAAAGCATTCTAAGCCAGTGCTCGAATGAAGAGTTGGCTAAAACGCATAATTCAGGCGCTAAGAGCGAGCGCAACCTCAATATTTTGAGGGCGAACATGGGCGCTCACCCTTTCAAGCGGGCTTACACCCACGCCGAATTAGCTGAATTGCACGAGCTTGCAGCTACTAGAATCCAGCATATTCTAACGGCTGAAAAGCTTCGTCTTTTGCGGGAAAAGGAGTAGAAGTCGCCTTGATTACTTTGCAACGCGAGGAATTCACAAAAGGCAAGAAGCCGAGCGAGCGCAGCGTAGAAGAGCGCTTGAGCTTCGGCGTCGTGTTAATCGACAAGCCGTGCGGCCCCTCGTCTCACGAGGTATCCGCTTTCGCGCGCAAGATCGCGCACTCGGTTAAAAGCGGCCATTCCGGAACTTTGGATCCCGATGTCTCGGGCGTGCTCCCTGTTTTTCTCAATAACGCGTGCAAAGCGGTTACGGTTTTCATCGGTGCGCCAAAGGAATACGTTTGCGTCATGCTCATGGGTTGCGAAAAGCCGTTCGCGGAAGTGAATGAAACATTCGATAATTTCCGGGGCGCGATTTACCAGACTCCGCCGTTGAAGAGCGCGGTTGCGAAAAAACTGCGCGTGCGCGAGGTTTACTCGCTTGACGTGCTTGAGGTTGCGGGCCGAAAGGTTTTGTTTAAGGCGAGCGTTCAAGGCGGTACTTACATTCGCACGATTTGCGACCATTTCGGTGAAGTAATCGGTTGCGGCGCTTCAATGCACGAGTTACGGCGCACTAAAGCCGCTGGTTTTGACGAGGCGGATTGCGTTACTTTACAGGACTTGAGCGACGCGTTTTGGCTATGGCACGAGAAGAAGGATTCGAAGCTGGTTGAAAAATTCGTGCACAATCTAGAGGACGTTTTATCGTTGAAGAAAGTCGTTGTTTCAGACGGCGCGTTAAAACCGATTACTACTGGCGCGAACCTTGCGATTCCCGGAATCATCTCGCTCGACCAGGGGATTAAGGAAGGCGACCGCGTTCAACTGTTGAGCGGCAAGGGAGAGATCGCTTGCCTTGCGCGAGCTTTAATGCCGAGTGAAAAGATAGCGAGCCAGAGGCAAGGTATTGCGTTTGACGTCGAGCGCGTGATTCAGCAATTCAGTTAGGTTTTTAAAGCAATTCGGCAACAATAATAGAGTCGGGATTTGGCCCGCGAGGGGCTGGATTCAGAGAGCGCGTTCTGCAGGTTTTTATAGTCCCGAGCGCAAAATATTTTTCACGCTGGGATGGCAGAGCGGTAATGCGCACGCCTGGAAAAGCTTTTTCTTGGTTGCTCGGTTTTGAGCGTACCAGAAGAAAAATCCGTAAAGCGTGTGGGCGCGAGCCCTCCTGAGTTCGAGACCACCCCTTTCTTTTCATAAAGAAAGGTGCGGTCGTCCGCCAAAGAAACGCACGCAAACCGTTCGGGTTTGCGGCGCACGACAAATCTGTGGATTTGACGTGACATGGACGACATTGGTGAACAAATCTCAGTCCCAGCGTTTTAATTTTATTTGAAACGGATGTTGAAATGGCTAAGGAAGACAGATCAAAGACGGAAAAGCCGAAGGAAGCTCCGAAGCACCGCGAGGTTCGCGTGAGCGAGAAAGCCAAGGCCAAGGAAGCAGCTGATTTTCGCGGAGTCATTCGTTTCATCGGCTGTGATTTGGATGGTCACTTGCCTGTGGGGGGCGCGTTGCGCAAGATCAAGGGAGTTGGCCACAACATTTGCGGTTTTATTTTGAGATTAGTAAAGAAGGAACTTAACATTAACGCCGACGAGTTAGTCGGTAACTTGACGGAAGAGCAGGTTGACGCGATTGAGGAAATCGTGACGAATTTGAACAAGCGGAAAGCTCCTTCGTTTTTGTTGAATCGCCAGCGTGACATGGATTCCGGTTCAGACAAGCACTTGATTTCCAGTGATTTGACTTTTCAAATCAGGCAAGACATTGAGCGCGAGAAGAATTCGCGTTCGTGGAAGGGCTGGAGGCACCAGTTGGGCCAGCCGGTTCGCGGCCAGCGCAACAGGACTACGGGCCGCAAGGGCTTGACTGTGGGAGTCTTGAAGAAGGCTTTGAAGCAGCAGAAGACCGCGGCTGCGGGCGCTGCGCAGAAAGACAAGGCAGATAAAAAGTGATAATTAATGGGTCATCCTCCGAGACGCACTAAACGATACGAAAAGCCGAAGAAGCTGTGGGACGCAACCCGCATTAAAGAGGAGAAGGCGTTCAAGCTGGAGTACGGTTTGAAGAACATGCGCGAGCTTTGGAAGATGCAGACTATTTTGAGGAAGGTCAGGCGCGAGGCTCGTCGTTTGCTGTCGAGGAAGGGCTCTGGCTTGGAGAAGCGCACCGAACAATTGTTGAACCGCGTCAAGAGCTTTTTGGTTTCCGGCGAGGTTTCACTCGATGACATTCTTACGTTAACCGAGCGCGATATTCTAAACCGGCGCCTTCAGACGATTGTAGTCAAGCGCGGTTTGGCTAAGACGCCGGGCCAGGCTAGGCAGTTCATTGTTCACGGCCATATTGCGGTTGCTGGCCAGAAAGTAAACGCTCCTTCTTACTTGGTTAAGTTCGACGAGGAAAAGCGCGTTGACTGGTTCAAGCACCCGATTAAGTTCGCGTCTGCTCCGGCTTCTGCAGAGGAAGATGAGGCTGTTGAAGAAAACGGAGTTGAGACGTCGGCTGCTGAAAAGAGGGAGAAACGGCAGTTGAAGAAGGAAGAAAAAGAGTGATTTTGAATGGCTGACGATTCACGCGATTTCAGGGGAGGGCAAAGGCCCATGCACCGCGGGCCCAGAAGGGACTTTGGCCCGCGCACGGTTTTGCCTAAGGAAGGCAAATGGGGCGTTGCGCACGTTTTCTCGAGCAAGAACAATACGGTTGTTACGATTACTGATTTGAGCGGTGCTGAAACCATTTCCGTCGGAAGCGGCGGCATGGTTGTAAAGAGCGACCGCGAGCAAGGCAGTCCTTACGCAGCCATGCAAGCCTCGTTCAAGGCTGCCGAACAGGCGAAAGAGCGCGGCATTGTCGCGATTCACGTTCGCGTGCGCGCCCCGGGCGGGCACAAGACTAAGACGCCGGGGAGCGGTGCTCAAGCGGCGATTCGCGCGTTGGCGCGTTCGGGCTTGAAGATTGGTAAAATCGAGGATGTTACTCCTATTCCGACCGATACTACGAAGAGGAAAGGCGGTAAGAGGGGCAGGCGCGTTTAGAGTTGGTGTGATTATGGCTTCGTCTTTAAAGGTTTTGAAGGAAGAGGAAAACAGGCTTACGCTGCACGCGAGCGGTTGGGATTCTTCTTTACTGAATGCGCTGCGCCGCACGGTAATCAGCGATTTACCCGCGTTTGCAATTGACGAAGTTGATTTTTACGAGAACTCGAGCGTTTTGTTTAACGATTACTTGGCTCACCGCATTGGTTTGATTCCGTTGTCGTTCGAGGAAGGCTTGAAGGATGATGCAACTGTTTCGTTTGCGTTGGATGCGGAAGCGATTGACGAGGACCGCTTCGTTTACAGCAAGGAATTGACGAGCACGGACGACAAGATTAAGGTTCAATTCCCGAATATTCCGATTGCGAAATTGGTTAAAGGCCAGAAGCTGAGGCTCGAGGCTACTGCGGTGATCGGCACCGGTAAAAAACACGCGAAGTTTCAAAGCGCGTTAGCGAGCTTTGGTTCCGCCGAAGACTACAAAGAGCGCAAGGACGATGCGTTGAAGCCGCAGTTGAAGCAAGGCGATTTCGTTTTTTTCGTAGAGTCGTTCAACAACTTGAGCGCTAGGCAGCAACTCAACCGCGCGCTTGAAACGGTTGAAAGCGAATTAACGGTTTTAGAGAAAGAGTTGAAATGAAGATACGGGTTCAAGCGAACTCGAAGCAGGAATCGTGTTTATTGCGCGACGGCGTTGTCGTTGTTCGCGTGAAAGCCAAGCCCGTCGAAGGCAAGGCAAACAAGGAAGTCGAAAAAATCCTCTCGGCTTTCTTCAAGACGAAAGTATTAATCGTCAAGGGCTCGAAGTCCCGTGACAAAGAAGTCAAGATTGACGGCTTGTCTGATGAAGACGCCCTTGATTTCGTTCGCGGGGGTGGCAGAGCCTGGTCAAATGCGCAGGATTGAGGTTCCTGTCCCTTAGGGGTCCGAGGGTTCAAATCCCTTCCCCCGCATACGCAAAAAATAGTTGATTGAAAATGAAGAGAGGTCCGGAAAGCATTGCAACAAGGCGCATGGTCGCGCTGCTCGAGAACGCGGGCCGCAAAAACAAGGCGGCTGTGTGGCTCAAGGTAGCGGAGCGCTTGCAGAAACCGCGCCGCAAAATGCCGGAAGTCAACTTATTCAAGCTCGATAAAGTCGCTAACGAAGGCGACGTAATCGTTTTACCCGGCAAGTTGTTGGGCATTGGCGTTTTAACTAAGAAAGTGACTGTTGCCGCGTTCAAGGCGAGCAAGGAAGCCAAGGCTAAAGTATCGAAGTCCGGCGGTAAACTCTTGACTGTCGCGGACTTAGTCAAGCAAAACCCGTCAGGCAAGGGAATCAGGATTATAGTGTGATTTGAAATGATTGTTTTCGATGCAAAGGATTGCGTTGCGGGCAGGCTCGCTTCTTACACTGCGAAGACGCTTTTGAAAGGCGAGCAAGTGGTTATCGTTAACGCCGAGCTCGCGATTCTCTCGGGTAATGCCGTGAAAATCGTTTCGAAATACAGCGACAGGCGCGGCATCCAGCAAAAAGCGGATCCCGAGCACAGCCCGAAGTGGCCGCGCAGGCCAGACTTTTTGCTGAAGCGTATTATTCGCGGCATGCTTCCTCCTCACACCGCTAGGCGCTCGAATGCAATGAAGAATTTGAGAGTGTTCATGGGAGTGCCTAAGGAGTACGAAGGCAAGGGAAAGCCGGTTGCGGCGCGCAAGAAGCAAGACTTTACGCGCAAGGTAATTACTTTAGGTTTCATTTGCAAGAAACTCGGTTGGAAGAGTTGATTTTAAATGGCTGTTAAGAAAACGAGCAGGAAAAAGAAAGCGCAAGTCGTTACTCGAGGCAAGCGCAAGCGCGCTATTGCGCGCGCTTCGATTAAGCCGGGTTCGGGCTTGGTTCGCGTCAACAGCCAGTTGCTTTCATCCATTCAAAACCCGTTCTTCAAGGCTATTGCGGGCGAAGCTTTGAACTTCGTTGACTGCAAGGGCGTTGACATTTCGGTTTCCGTTAACGGCGGTGGCGTAATGGGCCAGGCCCAGGCGGTTCGAACCGCTATTGCGCGCGCTTTAGTAGACCATTTTAAGGACGAGAAGCTTAAGGAAGAAATGATTGCGTTTGACCGTTCATTACTCGTTGAAGACTCGCGTAGAGTCGAGCCCAAGAAGTTCTTGGGACCCAAGGCGCGCGCTCGCTTCACGAAGTCGTACAGGTAAAGGAGATTGATGCAGAATGTTGATTCCGGTTCGTTGTTTCACGTGCGGTAAACCCGTTTCCGAGCACTACGACGAGTTCAAGAAGCGCGTTAAAGACGGGGAAGACCCGGCGAAGGCACTCACCGAGCTGGGAGTTACTCGCTACTGCTGCAGGCGCATGTTCGTTGCGACCGTGGACTTAATCGAGGAAATCATTCCTTACCCGCGCTTCTAGAGAAGCCCTTTTTATTCCTCTTTCTTTCTATTTACCTAATTGCATTTCTCTCGCAGGAGGGGGATGCTTCCAAGGGTAGCGGGGGAACCTGGGTTCCCCCAAGACGCTTGGGGGGTTAGTGTAACCTGGCATCACGCGGCCTTGGGGTGGCCGTAATCCGAGTTCAAATCTCGGACCTCCCACTGAAGCCCCTTTTCTTTGAAAAAGCAAAAGGTGCTTCATCGCCAAAAGAAAGAGTTTTGTTGAAAAGAAAGCTTTAACTTTCAATGTTGGCTAAAATTGTTTCATGGCTCAGAGAGAAGAAAGGGAGTTGAAACCTACTCCAGCGGAAAAGGAACGGATTAAGCGAGGCCGGCAACAGGCGGTTAAAAAGAACATCGCCAAACTGCTTTTAGCTACTCATCTAGCTGCTTTTACGGCAGGCGCTTTTGCGACTGAAAAGCTTCTGGTTCCTTTTCAGAAAAAACAAGCTGCTAACGCCGAGTATTACCGCCAAGTACAGCGCTTGAGTTTTGCCGACGAATGGGGCCGCGTTAGCCCGTTGTTCGCTTCACGGCCTTCTCCTACTGTTTTACGCGGAGTAGAATCATTGGGGCTGCCTATTCACGATGTAATAAACACGTTGAACATTTACATGCGCAACAACAAGCTAAACCAGCGAGAGATTACTCGCCTAGAAGGCCAGAGGCAGAACGAACCCGAACGCGTAGGCAACATCATAAAAATATTGACTTTCGGGCTCCAAAATCCTGAGGCGGCTGAAGCCTTGCGTTTGCACGGCGCTAATTTCTACGTTCATTCCGCTTTATTCGACATGCCCGCGGATTTCTACGAGTTTAAAGAAGCTCTGAAGAAGTGACTGCGTTAATGCCCGAGGAACAAAAACAACTAGCCAAGCCCAAGCAGCTTCAGGAAGAGGAAGCGCGTTTAAGGCACAATCTGCGCAACCGAGTTTTCCTGGCAATGGGCGTAGTTGTTATAATGTGGCTGCTTGGTTCGTTGCTGTTTCACAACATCGAGGACTGGAGCTTTACTGACTCGATGTACTTTTCCGCATCCACTCTGACAACGGTAGGCTACGGGGATCTTGTTCCGCGGACTCAACTCGGGAAACTCGTTTCAATCCCGTTCATGTTCTTCGGAGTAGGCGTCATTTTATACAGCATTTCGATAGTCGGTGCGTATTACGCCGAAAGGCAGTTTGAAGCCTTGACTTCTTACGGTTTCCACCGACTCCGCCGCCTCCCTAAATTCGCTCGAAGAAAGCGCGAGTAAAAGCTTTAACTACGTTTTCCGCCACTATTCTTTATTCAATTGCGCCGATGGTCTAATGGTATGATCCAAGCCCTCCATTGCCCACCCCTTTCTTTTTAGAAAAAAGAAAGGTCTGGGCGAGCGCCAAAGAAAAACGAACGATGGCGGCCGCCAAAAAGAAAACCCGTTACGCTTCAAACGCGGAAGGGGTCGGAGGACTAAGCTCCGGGGAAACCAACGCTTTGGTTGCCCCTTCGGCTTAGAGAGGCAAGCTTGAGGCCCGGGTTCGATTCCCGGTCGGCGCACTCTGTTTGTTCACTGGAAACTAGGTTTCAGCTGGCTTATAACGCAAAAAAACCAGGTAAGCTAAGCCCAAAACGTTATATATAACCGATTATATATTGGTTATTGGTGAGTTATGGTGAGTGACGTGACTACGGTTCAGTTGAACAAGTCGGTTTTGGGTTCTCTCAAGCAAGTCAAGGAATACCCGCGGCAGACTTACAACGAATTGATTTCGCGCATGATAGTTGTTTTCAAGGGAGCGAAGCAGAGCAACCAGTACGACGAGTTCTTGCATAAGATTCAGCAAGAGAAAATGACCGAATTGTGGGATAATAAGGCAGACGAGGCTTGGGAGAATGCTTAAGTCCGGAGACGTTGTTTTGGCTAAAATTCAATTTACCGACACTTTCGAGGTTAAGACCCGCCCTGCATTGGTGTTGTTTGAAGAAATGGGTAATGTAGTGATAGCCGGTATAACCAGTAATCTGCAAATGAAGGGAATCCCGCTTTCTAAACGAGAGGGCGCGGTAAAAGAGAGTGTCATAAAATTAAACTACGTTTTTACTGTTTCGAGCGCAATGGTTTCTAGAGTGCTTTTTCACTTGAATAAGGAAAAGAAAGAGCTGGTGTTTAAGGAGCTTAGCAAGCGCTTGAACGCTTTAAATCATTAGTCGATTCACATGGTAACCAAAGCAATTGCATTCGATATAGACGGAACCATACTGGATTCCTTGACTGCGGTTGAACGCGCGTTCTCGCACGCCATGAGCGTTTACGGCTTTAACCCGCAACTACCGCCTGAAGCAAAGGAATTGCACGGCTCGCGCGCAATCAAATGGCTTAAAGCCCTAGTGCCCAAAGAGAAACAAACTCCGGAATTACTGGAGGAAATGCTTAGTTACTTTCGCTCGCGTTACTACGGTTTTTACTTGCCTTCGCTTGGCCGCACGCGCTTGGACTTGTCCGGCGTCTTGCCTCGCTTGGCTGAGAAATACAAGCTCGGAATCTGCACGAACAACGACGCAGAGCACATATACGGCATTCTCGAGGAATTCAATTTAAAGCCGTTTTTCAGCGCTTGGGTCGGCGTAGGCGACGCGCCTCACGCCAAGCCTGCGCCGGATTTAATGCTTGAACTACTCGATCGCTTGAAGGTGGATAAGAGCGAACTCGTTTTCGTGGGTGATACCGCCGCAGACCAGGGTTGCGCGTCGGCAGCGGGCGTGCGCTTTTTCTTCATCAAGCACGCGAATAACGAGGGCTTGCAAGGCGAGAAAGTCGATTCCTTCGCTGAACTCGAGCAAATACTCGCAACTCTTTAGCTTACTCCCGCCCGCGCCGCCCCCAACCTGCCGCCTTTTGAAACGCCGCAAGTCAACGTTTCTGTCCTTTGCCGTTACTCTCGTCTAACTCCGCGCCAGAATAACGTTTTTATTAAGCGGTCAAGTAACGAATTCATGTTAGCGCGTCGCTTGGTTTTACTACTCGGTTTGCTCGTTCTCTTCTCCGGATTCGCTTCCGCTGACTATGGCCCGGCGGTATGCAATGCTGGCAATACTATTTACTATCACGGGGATTGTCCTGGTCCGCTGAATAATCTTCATGACATTTGCATTAAGCTTGACGGGCCTCTGGTTCATACTAGCGCTACTGCTTCCTGTTTTTCTACTGAAAATTCGTATAACCTTCTCCTTGACTGCCAGAACAGTGCGAATATAATAAATGGCATTTCCGCGGATTATAACGAAGCGCAATGGGTTAACAGTTTTAGCTTCAATAATTCCCATCACATAACCCTGAAGAACTGCGTTTTTGACGGCGGTAAAAATTTTTTCGATCAGTTTGAGACCAAAATTACCACTCAGGTAAACTACGTGTGGGTCGTCAACGTGGAGAATTCGCATCATATTGAAATCAAAGACAACACAATCCAAAATTTCGTGTTGCACCCGCGAACACAGCCTAATGATGTCATTCATCAGATGACGGCTGGAATTAGGGTCTTAAACAGCAAGCAGGTCTTGGTTCAGCACAATACTTTGCAGGGCTTAAAAACCGGTGCCAAACTATCGGGAATAGAAGTTCTAACCAGTTCGAGTTACTATTCTGAAGACGTTAACGTTATCGATAACACCCTCAGACAGATGTTCGCGGTTACCCGTGTTTGGGGGATATACGTAACTACCAGCCAGAGTAATCAATACAATCATAACGTCGATATTCTAAAAAATAAAATCTATACTTTCCGGATGCAAGGGAG
>JAZDMM010000003.1:0-17666 GCA_043800965.1 Microcaldota archaeon
CGGATACCAGTCGCAGCTGAGTTCCGCTACTGCGTCAAAACAATCGAAAGCGGTTTCGCAAGTCAACACGTCTTCGTCAATGTTCGCTTGGCCCGAGCCGCTGGGGAAAAATACTTGCGTGGTAATCGGCTCGGTTTTCAAGACCTTGAGTTCATACTCGCACGAAGCAGGGCCTGCGCGAGCCTTAAGCGTGTAACGGTACGTGTCTGCGCGAGCAGGGTAATCGCATTTGACAGTTGCCTTGCCGCTTGAACGGATTTCCGCGTATCTTATTATTCCGCTACCGCAGTCCACTTCAGTTGAATCGTAATCCTCATCCAAATTAAAGAAGCGGACTCCAACGTCAACCGTAGCAGGAGCGCGAGGGCTCGAGCGGTCAACGCTAATCTCGCAGTAAGCAGAGGGCGTTGGGCTCGGTTGTTTGATGGGAGTCGGGCTTGTAGGAGTTACGGGTATTGTTGGGATTATAGTTGGCTGCGTTGTTGAAGTTGGTTGTTCGAACGGCGTTACTGTTGAAAGGGATTTCTGTTCGCGGCAAGAGCCGAGGCAGCAGTAATTAGTGTCTATAGTGCGCGTTAATTCGCCGGAACACACTTGCGCTGAATCGCACGCTTGCCCGTTTAAATCCGCGCACGACTGCTGGCTCGCGCATCCCAGCAAAAACAATGCGGCAACTGCCAAAACAAAATATTTCTTCAAAAAACCCACCTTGTCAAATAAAGCGTGAAAGTGTTTGATTAACCGTTTTAATTAAAGGTTTTTATTTGCTTAAGTCCGCTGTTTAATTGAAAGCCGCCTCGCTAGGAGGTGGTTTCGTGGGTTTAAGAGAGTTTTTGAAAGACGAGAAGGCGCAGGTTAGCGCGGAATTGATTATCGTGATAGCCGCGCTCATGGCGGTTGCAATAGTGCTGATCACGCAGCTGCAGAACACGGCGCAGGAAGGAAAAAAGACGCTTGAGAAATCAACTAAAAGCGCTTTCGATAAGATAGGGGACATTAAATGAAGGCGCAGGCTTCGCTCGAGACTTTGCTGCTTTTAGCTGCCGGGCTTTCCTTTATTGCCGTTCTTGCTCCGGTTGTTGCCGAAGCAGGCAAGGCAGTTGACGCTGCTGCAGACGCGAGCGCGCAGAAGTCGTTCGATGCAGAGCTCGATTTCAAGGTCAGCGAGGCAGAACTCCTGGGTCCGGGAACGATTTTCAATTACTCGAGCAGGAACGCGAGCGGTTCGGTTCGCGTTTTTATTGAAAACGCGGGCAGCGTTGTTTCGGTGAACTGCACTTGAAAGGATTTTTTGCGGTTTCGATTGCACTGGTTTGTTTTTTCGTGCTGCTTGAACTGGATGCAATGCAGTTTGACTTGAGAAAAGAGGCGCGTGAAACCGAGCGCGAACTGCTTTTTCTCGACAAGGCATATTACGCTGAAGAGGCGATTAAACAAGCGGTCGGGCAGGCGTTTAATTCAAGCGAGGAATCGCGCTTCGAATGCGTTTCGCAAGTTGCGCAACGCTTGAGGGAGTTGGAAGCGGTTGTTGAACCGGAGGTTGACGGATTTCGAGTTGATTTTTGGTTCGGCTTTGCAACGCGACAAGAACTGGACGCTCTAGTTTTTTCGAATGAAACGAAATGCGCGGATTGCTTTGACTTTGATGAGGCGAGCGTTGACTATTCGGGGAACGAGTCAGCAAAGGCGCTCATGGTTTTGGATTGCGCGAGCGGCAATGCGTTTGTTTCAAGAAACGGCTTGAGTTTCGTGCCGCGTGAGGCCCGGGAATTCAATGCGCGGCCGGGTGATGCGGTAATCGCAGCGGTTTTGCAGGCAGACGGATTCAAGCGCGTTATGGTGGTTGAATGAAAGCCCAGCTTACCGTCGAATACTTGCTTTGTTTTCTGGCGTTCGTCGCCTTTGCTTCGGTTTTCATCGGTTTTTTTGGTGATGCCTTGCGGGAAGCAAAAGAGCTTCGCGTTAACGCTACTGTCGCGCGAAAAAACAACGATGCTTGCGTGCTGTCGGCTTTCTTTTCCGCGAACTCTGAGCGCGCGGTTTATTTCACGAACGCATTCGAAAACGCTTCGATTGAAGAATGCGGTTTGAATGCGAGGAGAGTTGGCTTTCTTGAAGTGGAGGGAACGGAGTGAAAGCGTTTTTTTCCTTTGAACTGATTTTATCAATTGCGGCTTTGCTGATAGTTCTCCTTGCCTGCGTTTTCGCAGTGTCGTCAAAAGCGGGTGCGGTCGCGTTCGAGCAGAAACACGCTGCCGAAAAGCTCGAGGCATTGCTTTACGCCGACGGGCTTGTTAAAACTGGCGTGGTAGCGGAGCCGGCAGAGCCGGGTGGCGAAAGGATTTGCGTTTCAAGGCTTGTGCTTCGTGAAGAACCCGTTGCAACCGAGGTGTGCAAATGAATCTTATTCTGGATTCGTTCGCGGCCTTGCTGTTGTGCTCCGCTTTCTTTTTGTTTTTCTCACATCCCGTGCACCACTATGGGGAGCTGCGCGAGTACCAACTGACGCAGGATTTTTTGCAAGTAACGATGGAGGATAAAGGCTTGCTGGCTGAAGCGAAAGAGTTTTGCCTTGGCAAAGGCGCGCGTGTTTTGGCTGCGGATTACGGATTGCTTTTGTCGGGCGTTGGCGGTAAAAGGTGTTTTAAGCTGGAGTGCGCGGGGCGCGAAGTATCGAGCTGTGTTAAGGTTTCAGCGAGCGAGGTCTGCGGTTCGCGGCTTGTTTTAGCCGGCAGCGCGTTTACCGAATACCATTTTTGCCTGGTTACCCAGCAACCTTATTAAATCGCGAAATGGAAATGTTATCATGTTACCGCGAGTCTTGTTTTTCGCCTTGCTTTTCGCGCTTTTAGCCGGCGCCTACACCGACGAATCGCTTACAGTTACCATTCAGCTTAACCCTGATGGAACGGCGCGCGTGTTCGAGAAAACGATTTTCAATCTCGACAACGAGCAAGAGGAAGCGGCTTTTGACTATGCCCTAGGCCTGGGTGAAACCACGTTGTTGGATTGGTCGCGCTTCAGCAAAAACATTCATTATCATTTGAGAAGCTCGCAGAATTTGCGCATTACCGCCAAGCGAGAGTTCGACATCCGTTTTACCGCGGCTTCGGTCATTCTACAGTACGACACCGGAGTCATCACTTCGTTTGAAGCCGAGGGCCGCAAGACGAATTACGTTTTTGATCCGGAGATTCTTGTTTTCAGCAGGTCGCAGACTTCGGAAATAACGCTGGGAAACGGCGAGTCCTTGTTAATCGAGCTTCCGGCGGGAGCCGACGCCACGCGTTATCTCCCCGAGCCTTCTTCTTTTGAGAATCGAAAGCTGGTTTGGCAAGGCCCGTTATCCGGAGCCATGGCTCTCGAGTTTACGGTTGAAAAATCCTTGAGCCAGGAAGTCAACGAGTTTTTCGTTTCAACTTTCGACGAGCTTCGTTCTTCTTACGTTTGGCTTCTCGTTGCGGTTTTTGTCATTATTGCCGGAGTCAAGCTCCTGCAAGTCACCAAGGAATGACTTTTCTTCCTCGTTCAAGCCAAAGGAATCCCAGTATTTTTCGTGTCCTACCAGCACGAGCTGTTGAAATGCGTCGCGCGACGAAGCGTGCACTATCGCCCCGGCTTTTTCGCCGATAGCCCTCGCAAGCGCCCGGTTTTTCTTGGTCTCTGAAAGCTTCTTGATTATCGAAGGGAATTGGTACGGCGTGAACCGCGAGTATTTCTGTTTTTTAGCCAAAGCCACTCCGCCGAGGCCGAGCGCGCGAGAGTATTTCTGCAAGCCGTAGTCCTGCCTGCTGCGGATGCGGCCCGTGAAAACGTCCGCTCGCGACAGTTGTTCGAATGCGTTCGCCGTGTCTTGCGGGTCGGTGTACTCCCGCGGAATGTTTTCCTCTATCCACCGCAAAAGCATTTCCAAGTCAACGTCAGCCGAATCCCCGGCTTGAATCGCTTCATTGAAGTCGGTTGTTTTCAGGATTTTCACCAGCACCTTAAACACGTCTTCCTCGCGCTCGCGGTTTCCGATGAATGAAGAATCGCTTTTGAAAGCGGATTGCAAATCAACTATTGCCGAGCGCAAGTCGCCGTTCGCGTTTCGCGCTATTTCCTCGGTGAATTCGCAGTCCCATTCCTCGGTTTTAGCGATTTCCTTCAAGCGCTTGTTAACCGAAAGCCAGTTGATGCGCTTAAACTGGATTTTCACGCACTCGTTTCGCAAGGCAGAGAGCTTCGGATTCCACAAGTCCTCGACAATCACCATTGCCGGGTGAGTTGACTCGCGAATTATTTTAATGATAGCCGGTATTTGGCCGCGGTCAAACGCCGCATCCGCCTCGTCTATCAGAAGCAGCTTCCGGCAGCCGCTCAAGCTCTGTAAATTACAGCCTGCCCCGATTTTTTTCTGAAGCATGTCGGCTTTACGGGATTCGCTGGCATCGGTTTCGACCAGAATCCAATCCATTTCCCTGGCTAATGCAACTGCTGCAGCGGTTTTCCCGGTTCCCGTAGGGCCGTGAATCAACAACGGTTTTTGTTTTTTCCCGCGCTCCCAGTCAAGAGCCCACGCCTTGATTTTCTCAACAGCGTCCGGATTACCCGTGATCTCAGCCAGCTTTTTCGGCGAGTGTTTAACAGTCCAAAGCTCGTTCATTTTTCAGCCGTTTTAATTTTTTCATTGCTATTTTTGAAACGCTATTTCAAGCGCGTCCCTGTGCTTTAACACGTGGTCCTTGCCGACGAGCTGCTTGGTGCGCGCGTCAACCGCCTTGATGAAATTGTTTCCGATGTCGGAATGCAGCTTGAATGCGAAGTCGAGCGCAGTTGCATTACCCGGCATCAGGAAGCAGTCCGGCAGGATGTTGCCGTGCTGGTCCGCGAGCTTGGTTGCTCCAGCCGGGAAAATCGCCTTATAGCCAAGCACACCGAACACGGTTTCGTCGAGAATCGCTTGTACTCCTGTTGACCCGAATTTTTCAAGCACGGTTTGCTTGATGAAATCCAATCCCTTCTTTTGGTCTTCGCCTGGTTCGCGCAATTCCTTGAAGCCCGAGTCGCCGGGATAGTACTCTATTACCCCGTCGCGCGCGGCTTTCCTTAAAGCGAGCTCGGCCACTCCAGAGCAAGCGGTTATTTTCAAATGCGGAAACGCTTTTTTCATGCGCTCAATATTTTCTTTGGCGGCAGGCTTGTCCGCCTTGTTTGCCGCTATTATTATGGGTTTGGAAGTGCGCCTTAATTCGCGCGCGAAATTCATGATTTCCTCTTGGCTCCAGTCCCCCGGCTTTTTTTCGGCAACCCCGGTTTTAACCATTGCTTTTTCGATTATGAACGCGTTACCGGAAATGCCGCTGAGTATCTGGCTTAATTCCTCGAGAAGCCTGGCTTTAGACTGGAACTGCATTTTCGAGAATTTCACCCAATTGCGCTGGACTACGCCGTAAAACCACAAGTCGATTTCGCGTTCCAGGAATTCCACGTCCTTTAACGGGTCGTGCGAACCCGCGGGAACGATTTCTCCTTTCTCGTTTGTTCCGCCGGAAGCGTCAACGATGTGAATCAATGCATCGGCTTGCCTCAAGTCGTCCATGAACTTGTTGCCCATTCCAACGCCTTTGTGCGCGTCGGGAACAAGGCCGGCGACGTCCATGAGTTCAACCGGGACGTAGCGCACGTGGTTTTTGCAGAATCCAGTGCGGGGATTGCACTGAACCCCGAATTCCTTGTCAATGCACTCGACGCGCACGAACCCGATGCCTTTGTTCGGCTCGATGGTGGTGAACGGATAACTCGCTATTGCTACGTCTATCAATGTCGCTGCACTGAAGAACGTGCTTTTACCGCTGCTGGGTTTACCAACGAGTCCAATCAACATTCCATTTCACCGTTTCGCGTTAGGAGGGGGAGTCGGCGGAGTAAGCGCCGAGGGGGAACCTGGGTTCCCCATCCGCGGCTTACCGCGGTTTAACTAGTGTTTGCAAGGGTTAAAGTAAATTTGCTTGCGGCGCCCGCATAGTCTGTTTTTTATTGCTGTTTCGTTTAACCTGTTTCATGCGTAAAGCACAGAGCGCGTTCGAGTACGTGATGATGCTCGGCGGCGTGATTTTCGTCGTTGTTCTAGCGGTTGTTATACTACACCAGGGCTTTGGCTCGGCTAGCAGCCAAGTACAGTTCGATTTCAGCCAGACTATCGCATCTTACGAAGAGCCGGACGCTGCACCGCCGATAGCGGTTTTGTACCAAGCTTCTTTTGAAAACGAGCTGCCGGAAGGGTGGCGCGTTGTGAGCGGAAAGTGGAGCGCCGAGAACGGGGACTTCGTGGGAACCAACCCGCCCGGCAACAACCAGCCGGGGGTAGTGTACGAGGAAAGCTGGACTGATTACGCGTTTTCATTCGATTTCCAGGCGCAAGAAGGTTTGACTAAGGCATTGGGGCCCATAGTTCGTTTTCAAGACGAAAAGAATTACTGGTGGATAGAGTTTTACGCTAATCTCGTGATTTTACGGCCGAAAATCGACGGCAAGGACAAGGCTTGGGCTTTCATGGCTACGGGCCCGGCACCGGGGTTTCCGGAAAAAGGCAAGTGGTATTCCGGCAAAGTCGAAGTAAGCGGCCAGCACTTGAGTGTTTTCGTTGACGGCGTAAAGTATTTGGATTTGAATGTTCCAGTCCAGTATCTTGTCGCGCAAGGCGGAATAGGGTTTGCACAGCACACGGGTAATACCGAAATAGCGCGCTTCAAGAGCGTAGTTGTTAACACGGTTCCGCCGCAGCCCGCGCCTCCGCCTGAACCGTCTCCGACAGTTCCTCCGGCAGACGCTTGTTTCAGCGATGATTTTTCAAGCGCTAAAGGCTGGGCGGATTACACGGGTTCATGGCAGGTTTTCAACGGAGTGCTTGAAGGCACGCTCCCGGAATCTCAGAATTCGATTGGAACCGCGGTTCAAGGCAGTTGGACGGATTATTACTTTGAATCCAGGATGAATTCGGCCGAAGGAGATACCCGCGCGCCGGGGCCAATAATACGCTTCGAGGACAAGGATAATTACTGGTGGCTCGAGTGTTACCAAAACGACGTGATTTTCAGGCCGAAAATTAACGGCGTGGACAAGGGCTGGGTCAAGAATTTCAAAGTCGGGGGCGCGTTTCCGAAAAAAGACTCGTGGTACTTGCTTAAAGTGCAGGCGGTTGGCAACAACTTGAAAGTCTGGGTGGATGGCAAACAAGTCGCGGATTTCAATGTTCCGGCTGAATACCAAATCGCTTCAGGCGGAATCGGCTTCACGCAGCACACTGGCCGCGGGGAGCGGGTGTTGTTCGACGACGTCAAGGCGTGCCCAGTTTCCTAATGCTTTTAAATAACGCTAGCGTATTTGCTTAAGAGGGTGATTTCGTGGATTTGTTGTTAAGTTTGTCCGAGGACATGCTTTTCGTTGGTCTTGCAGCCGGATTGTATCTTATACTGCTTGGCTTTTACCTGCGCAAGCGAAGGCTAGGCAAGCTTGAAATCACTCACGACGCGTTTCGCTAAAAAGAAAGCTTAAAGCGCCGGGTCAAACCCGGTTTCCCTTTTTCGTTCATCAGCTTTTCTGACTCTACGAGCCGCTTGTTTTCAAGCAAGCTCAAGTAATTCCGGATGCTGCGGTCGGTTAACCCGGTTTTCTTTAATGCAGCGTACAATTCCCCGGATTCCTTTGAACCGTTTTCCAGCGCGCTGATTATGTCCTGCTCGGCTTTGCTTAATCCGGCGAGCCGTTTTTCCTGTGACGCGTTTAATTCGCGTTCATTAATCGCTTTTTTCACGTCCTGCTCTTCAACCGCGCGGCTGTTTCTGTAATCCGCGTTCTTGCCGGCTTCCCAAAGCGTTTGAATAGCTATGCGCGCGTCGCCCCCGTTTTTCGCGGCGTGCGCCGCAGTCAATGCAATTGCGTCCGGCGAACAAGCGTTTTTTCTGAACGCGGTTTCAGCGCGTTCGCCGAGAATCTGTTTCAGTTCAACAGGCGAGTATTTCGCGAATTCCATTTCAAACGGCCTCAGCGAACTTCGAGTGCGCGCATCAAGGCGCGCGAGAACCGTTTTATCGTTAGTGAGCGCAATTACCCCGAAGCACGCGCCGTGCGTTTCCCGCGCACGCGACAAGTCGTATAAAACTTCTTCCGCTCCCGAGTGAAACAAGCGGTCGACTTCATCGAGGACGACTATAACCGTCTTGCCTTCGTTTCTAACTGCTTCGGCAACGCGCGCGAACACTTCATCGCTTGCGAGTCCGCGGCGCGGTAGCGCTTGGCCCAGGGACTGGCTTAAAACCGAGAAAACGCTTTGCTTGGTGTAATTACCCCAGCAATTTACGTAAACCCCGTAAACGGAGTCCGAGTAATCGGTGAGCTCGCGTAAAACGAATTTACTGCACCCGGTTTTCCCGGTTCCAGGCGGGCCCCACAAGAACAATGCGCGCGTCTGGCTTTTCCGTATTGCGGGCTTTAATTCGAACGCGAGTTGGCTTAACTCGTTTTCGCGCCCGGGCAAGGCATCAGGCACGAACTCGGGGGATAGCGCGTCTTCTTGCGCGAAAACGCTTTCGTGCTCTTGCGAATCCTTGAATAGTTTTCCTCTCACGATTAGTTTAGAGGCGATACGGTTTAATAAAAACAACTGCGTTAGTTGGATTATGAACGCGCTTAACGCGTGGCTTAGGCTAACGCGCGCCGAACACGCGGTAATGGTTTACGCAGCTGTTACCATTGCCCAGTTGGTGGTGCTTCACGGCAACTGGAACGCGGTCAATTGGATTGCGGGATTAGGGCCCGCGTTGATTACGCTCGCCGCGTTTGCAATAAACGATTACTTTGACGTTGAATCCGACAAAGCGCTCAAGCGAACAGACCGGCCGCTGGTGTCCGAGGAAATCAATGAAACGCACGCGTTGTGGGCGTCTATTGCCTTTTTTGCAGCCGGCTGTGGCTTGGCGTGGCTTGCCGGAGACTTGGCGTTTTACTTCGTTTTCTTGTACGCCGTGTTTTCTGTTGCCTATAGTTGGAAGCTGAAGCGCTTGCCGTTAATCGGGAACCTGTTCATAGCTTCGGCGATGAGCGTTTCGTTCTTGTACGGCAATTTGATTGTTTCGCCGGTGTTCAATAATTTCGTTTTGCTTTTCATCGCGATTTCGTTTGCAGCAGGCTTGGGCCGCGAGTTGTTGATTACGCTGCGGGACGTTGAAGGAGACAAAAAGATGGGCGCGACAACTCTCCCGATGTTGATTGGTTCAAAGGCGACCGTTGTGCTTTCCTCGGCGCTACTGCATTCCGCTGTCGTGGTTAGCCTGTTTCCGTTGACGGAAAAAATATTCTGGCCTTACGCGGTTTTAGTCGGTATTTCCGACATCCTGTTTTTGTTTGCGGCGTGGCGCGTGGTGCTTGACGCGTCGCCAGGAGTTTTGAAGAAAGCGCGCAATTACACGCTAGCGGCCCTCATGTTCGGCATTCTCGCGTTTGCTTCGCTTGCGTTTTGGTGAGTTTAAATGGCTTCCAGCAACATTGGTGTTTTTTTCTCTGCCACGATCCTGTTGTTTTTCGTTTTGCTCGTCGCGTCTTCATTCGGCTTTCTTAATATGTTATCGGGATTGTTCGTTTTCGTTTTCTTGGTTGGTATGGGTTATTTTCTGTTTTCTTCTTACCGCGGTCATTTCAAAGCCACTACAATGGCCGGCCGCGCAGCTTACCATTTGGGTTTGAAAGCGCGTGGTGACGTTGCTTTCGGCGAGTTCGAAGGCCGTAACGTTTCGGTGTTGTTCGAGGAAGAGACGCTTAACCCGCCCGCGCACTTCGTTGCAATAGACGTGAATTGCGATTGCGAAGACAATGTTTACTCGACCAAGGATTTTTCGATTCTTGCAATCGAACTCAACGTGCCGCTTTCCAAGAAAGTCGAGGAGTTTGCCAAGATTGCGGTTGTTTCCGGCGTTGACTTGGATTGCTTCAAGAACAAGCTGCGCCTTCATTTCTACTCCACTTTCGAGCCGGAAGTGTTGCAGGAAGCGCTTGCGCTGGCTGTTGAACTAGCGGCGTACTTGGAAAAGAAAGCCAGAACAGCTTAGCTTACGACGTCCATCTGCCCAAACTTGCCAAGCGTTAGTTGGGACTTGTCTTGCCAAGTGTTCACGTAACCCTTCGTGATCTTGACTTTGTTCCCAACCTGAATCTTGTCAATGTTTTCATTCCATAAAACGAGCGTAATGGTTCCGGACTCGTCTTTCAGCATGGCGTTGCACACGCGCAAGCTGCGCCCGTACTTGTTTATTTCCCGGGGTTCCTCTATGGAAACTATTTCGGCCTCTAGTTCAACGTTTCCGGTTCCCGGAGTCAAATCACTTATCTTCATTATTTCATCACTTCCAAAATAGAAAAAGCGTTTTCTTACTACAAAGCGTTAAGAATAAAGACCAAGTTATATTAAAAACGTTTTGGCGGTGATTGATTTGTCTGACTTGAAAAACTATTTGAAGCAATTAAGCGAAATGCACGGCCCGACCGGAGACGAGTCGGAAGTGTCGGGATTCATGAAAAACGAGTTCAAGAAACACGGCTTCAAAGTCGAGGAGGACGTGTTAGGCAACGTTATCGCGCGCAAAGGCAAGGGAAAACGCGTTTTGTTCGCTGCGCACATGGATGAAATTTCCCTGGTTGTCTCGGCCGTTACCGACCAAGGATTTTTGAAGTTCGTCAGGGTAGGCGGGGTTAACGAAGCATTGCTGCCGGGAACCCGCGTGCTAGTTCACGCAGACAAGCGCTTGCACGGCGTAGTCGGAACCAAGCCGCCGCACTTGATGAAAGAGGAAGACCGGAAAATCGTTTTGAAAACCGACCAGCTTTTCATCGACGTTGGTGCGAAAGACAAGAAGGAAGCTGAAAAAATGGGAATCAAGCCGGGAGTTCACGTTACTTTCAACTCGAATTTTGTTGAATTGACTCCCGATCTCGTTCTAGGCAAGGCGTTCGACGACAGAGCCGGTTGCGCGGTATTGCTCGACTTGGCTGACAAGGCAAAGCCGACGGATTGCGAACTCATTTTAGTCGGCACAGTGCGCGAGGAAACCGGGTTGTTCGGCGCAGGAGCATCGGTTTTTTCTCTTGACCCGGATTTAGCGGTTTCAGTTGACGTTACCACGTGCGGCGGCACTCCCGACATTGCTTTTGACCAGGTGCCGGTTGAAATCGGAAAGGGCCCGGTTCTGCAAGTAATGGAAGCCGGCGGCCGCGGGCTGATTATTCCCAAACGCTTGGTTAAATGGCTGGATGAAACCGCGAAGAAACACAAGATAAATTTACAGCGCGACGTTTCCGAAGGAGGCGCTTCAGACGCTTCACGCATGCAGTACGTAAAAGCGGGTTTTCTGGTTGGCAGCGTTGGAATACCCTGCCGTTACGTGCACAGCCAAAACGAAATCGTTTCGCTAAAGGACTTGCAGCAAGCCAGCGACTTGCTTTTGGCGGCATCGCGTGAATTCAAGCAATTCAAGTGATTCGGCTTGTTTGACTATAAAACAAGGGTAAAGCGCTTAAGGCGCCTGCTCGCGGATTCGAAGTGCCGCGCCTTTTTTACGGGCGGCGACTACAACAATAACGCGTATTACCTCACCGGCGATTCCACTCGCCCGTCTTTTGTCTTGGTTACGCCGGATGACGTTTATTGCTTTACGGATTTCGACGAGCCGTTCGGAATGAAAAAGCCGTTGCGCGACATTCGCAAGCAGCTCAAGCAATTGTTTCAAGAGGATAAAGTCAAGTGCCTGGCGGTTGACGAGCGCGCTACTCCGGTGTCTTTCGGCTGGTGGCTCGACAAGCAAGGAATCCGGCAAAAACCGTTTTGCGAAAAATTATTCGACTTGCGCTCGGTTAAAGACAATCAAGAGAGGAAGGCAATCAACCGCGCGCAGCAAGTGTCCAGGCTTTGCGTGGACGAGGCAGTGAGAAACCCGTGGGGCAAGACGGAAAACGAGTTAAAGGGATTGATGGAGTTTACCGCCCGCAAGCTCGCAGGCGACTTGAATTCGTTTCGGCCCATTGTTTCAGTGAGCCCGTTCAACGCGCACCCGCACCCAGCTGAAACCAACAACAAGATTGCGCGGAATAAGACTCTAGTGCTCGACGTCGGAGCGCGCGTTGACTATTACTGCGGGGACTACACTCGCACTATTTACGAAGGAAGTGACAAGCGCATCAAGGATGCAATTAGCGCGGTGAAGGAAGCGAAGAAAGTCGCGTTCAAGAAAGCCAAGGCTGGAGTGAAAGGCAAGGTTGTTTCAGATGCAGCTCACGAGGTAATAAAAGAATACGGCTTCGGCGAGTATTCGTTCAGGAAAACCGGGCTCGCAATCGGGCACGCGGTTGGATTGAACGTGCACGACCACTTGAACTCGCTTGACCGCGTTACGATGCGCAAAGGCAACGTGTTTGCGATTGAACCGGGTATCTACGTTCCCCACCAATTCGGCGTGCGCTTCGAGGATTTGGTTTTCGTTTAGGTGAATTAAATTGAAGTGGAAGTCCGGGCACTCGCGGCCCGAAGACGAGTTTGAAGATTCCGAAGACTTCTACGCGAGCGAAGACTCGCGCACTCATTCGTCGCAAAACATCGAGCGCACGCAGCGCAAGCTCACGTTAAGGGCAGTAGAGCTTTTGCATCCCGCACTTGGCTCCCGCGTGCTCGACGCGGGCTGCGGCAACGGTTTTTCCACGAAAGTCTTGAAAGAACTCGGCTTCGCGCAAGTCACGGGCGTTGACTCGAGCCGGGACATGGTTCAGCAAGGGATTTTAAACGGGTTGCACGTGGTTCTCGGCAATTTCACCAGTCTCCCGTTTCCCGAGAATTCCTTTGACGTTGTTGTTTCCATTTCGGCGTTCCAGTGGGTTTCGAAAGACGCGCCGAAACTCGCTAAAACCGTTGCCGAATTAAGGCGTGTTTTAGCCAAGGGAGGCAGCGGCGTGATACAGTTTTATCCCAAGTCGAGTAATGAGCTGGAAGCGGTTGAAAAAGCGTTTCGCTCAACCGGCTTCACGGTTAAAACGCAAACAGACAACCCCCGAAACGCCCGTAAACGGCGGGTTTTCGTGTTGTTTGAACGGCCTTGAAAGCAGGGTTTTTAAGCCGGTTTTACCCTATTATTTCACTGCTTATAGAGTGTTTTAGCTTAGCGGTGGTGTTGCGAAAATGGACGAAGAACAAAAGAAAGTCGAAGAACAAATTCCTCCGGAAGAAATCGAAAACGGCGAGTTGAACGAAGAGGAAGCGGAGTCGGAAGACCTGCCTTTCCCGAATGCGCGAGTCGTTAAAATAATCAAGGCGAATTTGACTAATCCGCACCAGATCAAGCGCGACGTCAAGATCGCGGCGAACGAATTACTCGGCGAAATCATGGGTGACATTGCGAAATCCATGAACAACGAGGAGTATTTCACGCTTTCAATCGAGCACTTCAACAAGGCCGCGCGCAAATACCGCGAAATCGGCTTGGCTCAAAAGCGCGTTTACAAAATCAAGAAAGTGCTTGAGAAACAACGCGCGGAACTCGATGAAATCGTGTGCGAAATCGACATTGACTTGCCCGAGAACAAGGGTACGCTGCGCTAGTTCCTAAAGTGTTCCCAGCTACCACCCCTTTCTTTTGTAAAAGAAAGGTGCGGTAGTCCGCCAAAGAAAACACGAGAGTAAGGAAGGGGCCGGCGGACTAAGCGCCGGGGAAACGTAGTTGCCCCTTCGGCTTAGTTGCGAAAATGCTCCCAGCCTTTGCTGGGAATCCTTATTTTTTTACCGTCTTTCAGCAGCCATACGCCTGCGTCGCTCGGCTTACGCGCTTCAAGCACTCTCCCAAAAACATTCCCTTTACCTCTGTCCGGCGTTGAATAAACGACTTGATAGTCTTCTCCGTGGTTGAACGCCACGTCAACTGCGTCCCAGCCTTGTTTTTCGCAATACGCTTCGAATCCTTTAGGTTTCGGCAGTTTTTCCCAATCCACAACCAGTTTTTTCTTGCTCAAGCGCGCGATTTCGTTTAACTCGCGCGCCAAGCCATCCGAGATATCGATGCCCGCGTTCGCGCGTTTCATAATCCGCTTGCAAAGCGCACCGTTTAACGCAGGGCGCTCTTGCGCGTCCTTGAATTGCTTGGGGCACTGCTTCTTGTTTTTCCAAGCAAGGTACGCCGCAGCCGCCCCGCCAACTGGCCCCGAGAGAACGAGACAGTCGCCTGTTTTAGCAGTTGACCTGAGGAGCGGCTTGTTTTTGATTTCACCGAGAACCGCAACAGAGTAAACGAATTCCTTGCTTTCATTCGTGTCCCCGCCTGCAATGAACGCGCCGTGTTTTTTCAATTCGCCGTCAAGGCCTTGATAGAGCTTGCGCACGAATTCCATACTCCAGCCCTTTGGGCACCCGAAGTCCACCCAGCACAAGAACGGCTCGGCGCCGGTGCAGTACAAGTCGCTGACGTTGCTAACCGCGATTTTCTTGCCCATGTCAGCCGCGTTCTGGTTCGTGAAATGAGTGCTCCCGAGCCCCATGTCAGTTGATACGGCAATTGTCCGCGAGCCGACTTTGAATACCGCGGCATCGTTGTCGAAACTCGCTTTCAACAACGGGGTCTTGCGCACGCTGTTCTTGATTAGCTCGATTACTTTTCGTTCTCCGGCTTGCTTCAGCTTCATTTCAAACAGCTCTTTTTAACTAAGATTACCCAACTTAATAACCGGTTATCATTTCGGTGTTTTGTTTGGATAAGCGCATACTGAAAGGGGTTTACGCGATCACGCCAGTCTTGACTTTCGACGATGAATTTAGGTCGACCAAAGCGCTTTACTTGCAGTGGCTTGACGAAATGCTTGACGCGGAAATCAAGCTAATTCAATTCCGGCCAAAGACCGTTGACGGCGAAACGCGTTTTTCCGATGCGGAACGCAAGGAAATAGCACAAGCAATGAAGGAGAAAGCGGAAAAACACGGCGCGTACTTGGTTGTCAATGACGACGCGCACCTCGCTTTTGCAATAGACGCGGGTCTGCATTTAGGCCAGCGCGACCTCAAGGAGTCCCAGATTGCTTATGCCTTGAAAGTAAAGGAAAAAGGGCATCTGGTAGGTGTTTCGGTAAGCAATGAACGCGAATTGAATAAAGCGTTCAACTTGAATGCCGGGCGCGAACGGCTGGTTCCGGATTATTTGGGTGTCAGCACCGGTTTCAAAACCACTTCTAAAAAGGACTTCAAGTCCGGCGACATGCTTTTCCTCGAGCACGTTGCAAAATCCCACGGACACCACTTACGCGTTTTCGCAATAGGCGGAATAAAAGAAGAAAACCTGCGCCAGGTTATGAGAACCGGATTTGTTCACGGGGTTGCCGCAATCGGCTCGGTTTCAACAGGCCCGCAAGCCGCTTCTTTCAAGGATTCTTTTGAACTGGCGCGGCGCCATATCCCGGGGAAAAGGCTTTAAACAAGGGGATTCAGCAATTATTCTAACTGATTTTGAATTACTATAAAGTGGGTTAATTGACGGATTCTGAAGGCGATAAAACGGATGCAGCGTCTTTACGCGACTTGCGTGACGCGGCGAACAAGGACGCGCGAGTCCTGGCAACGGCAAACAAGCAGAGTCTGGCTAAATTAAAGGAGTTGTACGCTCAAGCTGATGTCGAGCGCGACAAGCGCGATGCGGAGAACGATAAAGTCGTGGCATTAAAGAAAGAGCGCGATTCCTTGCAAAAGAGGGCGCACGCGGTGCGCGAGGAACTCAACTCGGCGCGCGACAAGCTAGGCGATACTAAGGATTATCCCGAGGACCCGATTCGCTTGCAAGAGCGCATTGAAGAGCTCGAGTGGGTTCAGCAAACCGAGGCATTAAGCGCAGCACGCGAGAAAGACCTCGGCAAGCAAATCACCGAGCTTCGCAAGAAACTCCCCGCAGCAGCTGACGCCAGGCAATTGCTTTCAAAAATACACGAGCTCCGCAAGAAATTGCGCGACTTGATTCAGAAAAGCGATGCTTTGCACGCGAAAGTGCAGGAGCACGCGCGCGCAAGCGAAGCGCACCACCAGAAAACGCGCGCGATTTTAGCCAAGGCAGCCAAGCTGCAGGCTAAGGTTACTGTTAATTTTCAGGCGCTTGACGCAAAACGCGGGGTAGCGCAAAAGCACCACGACGAACTGGTTTCGCAAATCAAGGAACGCGAATCCAAGGAGGATGCGGAGTTCAAGTCCGAGGAACGCCAGCAAATGAAACAACTGCAGGAACGCAGGAAGGAGTTGAACAAGCAGGCGCAAACTATTCTCGCCGGCTTCAAGTCAGGCAAGAAAATAACGATGGAAGAACTGCTTATTCTACGCGAAGCAGGCTTGGCTTAGTCGTGCTTCCAGTGGTTGTACAGTAACGTTATCGAGCCGACCCAGACCGGCGCGATAACCGGCAATACGACTTCGATTTTAATGCCAGCGAAAAATAAAATAAGACCGACAATCAAAGTCAGCGCAGTTCCAACCAGCACGCTCTTCAGCAAAACGCTTTTGTTCAACTGTTTGTCGCGCAAGTGAGGCGGTTGATGCGGCAACGGGTGCCCGTATTCGCCGGGCTTCGGCGGCTTTCCTTTTTTGTGCGGGGGCAAAGGCGGCGGGCTCATCTCTTCACTCTCCATTTCACTCCGTCTGCAGAGTCTTCAAGTAAAATTCCTTTTTTCTTGAGTTGTTCGCGAATCTTGTCGGCTTTAGCGTAATCCTTGACGCGCTTGGCTTTCTCGCGCTCTTCAATCAACGCCTCTTCCTTGTCGGTGAGTTCCGCGTCCCCAGCTTCGGAAAGGAAGCCGAATACTGAGTCAACGCGCTGCATGAGATCCAGCGTTTGTTTAGCGGTATCCGAATCCAGCGTTTTTTCAGCAATCGCCTTGCGCACTTTCTTTTCGAGAACAAAAAACGCGGCTAAAGCGCTTGCGGCATCCAAGTCGTCATCCATTTTCTCCTCGAATTGCTTCCCGGCAGTAACGATTTCGTTCAAAGCCTCGCGGTTAACCGGCAAGCCGTTATTCGATTTGGCTATGGCGCTTAATTCGCCTGCGAACTCGTTTAGCTTTTCAACTGTTTTACCCGCGGCTTCAAGCGAATCCCAAGTGAGATTCAATTGGCTTCGATAATGAGTTGACGCAAATAGGAAACGCAGAGCGATCGGGGAATAGCCTTTTTTCTCGATGTCCGTTAAAACGAAGAAATTGCCTAAACTCTTGCTCATTTTCTTTCCGTCAACCAGCAAGTGCTCGTTGTGCAGCCAGTAATTAACGAATTTCTTTCCCTCAGCCGCTTCTGATTGCGCGATTTCATTCTCATGGTGCGGAAACACCAAGTCAACTCCGCCGGTGTGAATGTCAATCGGCTGCCCTAAGTACTTCGCGCTCATTACCGAGCACTCCAAATGCCAACCGGGCCTGCCTTTACCGAGCGCGGTTTCCCAGCCAACGTCCCCGTCTTTCTTGTCCCACGCCTTCCATAACACGAAGTCGCGCGCATCAGCCTTGTCGTACTCGTCCGCGTCAACGCGACCGCTTGCGCCGGTTTTCAACTCGCTTAAATCCAAGTGCGCGAGCTTGCCGTAGTCCTTGACTTTCTTTATTGAAAAGTAAACGCTGTTGTCGTCGCCCTTGTA
>JAZDMM010000024.1:0-3653 GCA_043800965.1 Microcaldota archaeon
CACAAGCGCCGGAGTTCTCGCGGCGTACTTGTTGTTTGCCGGGGCCGCGGGCCAAGCGCGCAAGAGGTTTGAGAGGAGCACGAGTCCGGCGTCAATACGGAAAACTGCGCGCGAGCTGATGGACAAGGGGAACTATTCGACGCGCGTATTGTTGAAGCAACGCGCGGGTGATTTTTACTCGCTGTTTTTGCAAAGACACGGCGAAGTGCAAAAACAGTTGGTAAAACATTTGAATCCGGTTGCGCAGGAAAAGCTCGACGAGATACGGTCTTCCCAGCAGGTGCGCGGTACTACGGAAAACGCGCAGCAGTTGAACGATTACTTGAGCGAGTGCTTGGTTAAAGGAAAGAAGCCGTTTATTTACGGGTTCTGGGGCGGCGCAAAAGAAGGAGACGCGCCGGACGAGCACGACGCCGCTTTCCTCGACCGGTTGAACGAGTTTTCCGGATTGTTTCAAGCAGCCGGGTTCAGGAAGCCGAGAATGAAATTGATTTTCGCGGATTCCCATGCGGCAATGAACGGAGTGGAGAAAGAGCGAATTGACGATTATTACCGGCGCCTGCTGCCTTTGGCTAAACGACGAGGAATCGATTTAGTGCGCTTAAGCAAGCTCGAAAAAACCGGGGCTTGGAAGCAAGAGGCGCGTTACGCCGATTCCTTTTACGAAGGTTTCAGTAAGGTTACGGTTGACGAGCAAGTGCGGCGGGTTTTAAGCGACGGCAAAATCAGGAAAGTGCTTGAAAGAGGCGCAGAGAGACATGCTGCCAAAGACGTTGGTGCAGCTGTTCGGGATTACGCAACCAAGAGAATTGTTGAAGGACGCGTTTTGAGGAGTCTGCCGGGTTGGAAGGGAATTCACATTGCAGTTGGAGACCCGCACGTGCTCGGTTCCTTGGTTCAACTCCCGACTATTTGCTTGAAAGGCGTTGACGAACAAAACACTGCGCCGTGGTTCGCCAAGGGAAAGCCGCTTCCGGTTGCCGAGAGGAAAGAGAAGAGCGTTTCATTGTTTCCGAGAGCGCTGCGGCCCGTGCCTGAGCGTGCGCGCCGCGAGTATTAGACTATCGTTACTTTTTCTTGCCTAACGCTTCCCACGTGCAGTCAAAGTTTTCCTCAAGGGATTTCGCGACTATCCTGCTTTCAATAACGATTCCTAAGCTCTCTTCCTCGGCCATGGCCATTATCGACGCTTTCTCGCCGAACACTTGGTAAGTAACCGGTGAAGGCAACGGTTCCTTCAAAAAGCGTATTTCAGTGAACGGCATTTTAGCGAGTTCCTTGCCGCGCTTTAAAGCAGCCGGGGAAGAGTCGACAATGCCTTTTAAAGTGATTTTCTTGGCTATGCGCTTCTTGTTCCACCAAGACATGAAAATCGGGGAAGCAATGGCAACGCCTGGCTGAACGCGGTAAACCTTTAAAACACCGCCTTCAGGGAGTTCGTCTATTTCCTGCGTGAAAACCGTTTTCAAGCCCTCCAAGCCCGTGTACGTGTTAGCCATGGGCCGGCGCGTTGACACGTAACGCTCTTGCAACGCCGGAATAAGGCGTTCTACGC
This sequence comes from Microcaldota archaeon, assembly GCA_043800965.1. Classification (GTDB taxonomy): domain Archaea; phylum Micrarchaeota; class Micrarchaeia; order Norongarragalinales; family Norongarragalinaceae; genus JAZDMM01. The sequence continues at coordinate 1,556 of JAZDMM010000024.1, forward strand.
CGTCTAGAGCCAGTTTCTGGCGTTCCTCAACCAAGGCTCGTAGTCTGCCGGGTTCAGCTGCTTTAAACAGCTTTTTCTTGTCTAAGTCGACCTCGCTCACGAACCCTTTCTCAAGCAGCCTCTTTAGCGTGTCATAGACCAGCGTGCGGTTAACCCCGCTCTTTTCGGCAATACCGGACGCGTTCGCGGGCCCCAAGGAACAAAGGGATAGGTAAATTTGGGCTTCGTTACCCGTCAGCCCCAACTCTTGCAGCAATGCCTTCTCTTCCACAGCCATGAAAGGATTCCTTTTTTCGCATATATAAAAGTGTCGTAATGGAGCTTACAACAAATAGTTATATTATTTAACTGAGTAGTTATGTTACAACTAAAGAGTTGTTACATGGTGGTGAAACGATTATGGCAATTCCGTTTTTGGATCAAGCATTGAGGAAGTCCGGCATTCAAGTGTGGCAGCACATGCCGCCTAGCGAAGAGTTCAAGCGCAAAGGCAATAACGCTTCTTTCAACAGGCTGTCAATGGATAACTTGTGGCGCGTTGGCACCAGGGCTGAGCTGGTTGACAAGTACAACGGCGTAGCCAAGAGGACTTACAAATTCGTTGCTTTTTCGCTGGTATTCGTTTTCATAGCTTTCCAGTTGTACAACGCTTTCGCGGTTTCCGGCGATTTCATGCTTTTAATGGTTTGCGGCGCAACCGTGGCCTTGGCTGTTCATTACTGGACGCGTGCCTGGGGCGGTTACGCGGGCGACTGGACTGATTACGAGCACGACCCGGTGCGCGCGCTGACTCACAACGCTTACGTTTTAACTGAAGGGAGGTCGATGATGTGAACAAGACTTACGGAACGTATTACCCGGAAACTTTCTTGAGGTCTTACGCGCCTGGATTCAAGCGTTTGGGACACCCTACGCCGGTGGCGGACACGTCGAGTCCCCAGCACTTGCGCGAGCACAAGTACGAAATCGCGAAGACGAAGGCGGAAGTGGTTGGAGAATACCACTACGTCATGACTAAAGTCAGCGAGCGCGTTGTGAAAAGCGTTTTCGGCTTGCTTGCTTCCGGTTACTGCGCGCTGCAGGCTATGGCTGGCGGCGGGCAAATGTTCGCTCTAGGCTTCCTGGGTTTCCTGGGCTTGGCGGTTTACTGGTGGTGGCATGCGGGAGCTGCTTACTCGAACTGGCAGGAATTTGAAATGAGGCCGGTTTTAATGCCTATTGAAAACGCTGCCGCGGAACAAGCCGGAGCAAAGTGATTGCAATGAACATGATTGACGTGGTTGTAATAGCGGCGTTCATACTAATCGACGACTTGCGAATAGTGTTTTTCGCGTTGCTCGAGAGCGCGGACCCGATTACGCTAGTGGTATTACTGCTCGTCGTAGTGTACGCTCGGAACATTGATTTCAGCTCGCTTTCCGACAAGTTTTTCGGCGGCGCTAAAGCGGGCTGAAAGGCTTTGTTTTAAAACAATCATTTCGTTGAGTCTTTAACGGAGCGTTGAGAGTTGCGGAACATGAAGGAATGGCAGCTGATAGAGGAAATACCGCGGGGAACGAACCTCGCCGTGGTTAGAATGTGGTCGAACCTCGTGCTGAATGCAACGGGTTTCGAGCCTTTTTCCAAAACCGCCGTAGCTTCGCAAAACCACGACTGCCTGCTTTTATGCGATAAACGCGAGTTTGATTCGGCGGCCGGGAAAATTCTTGAAACGCTGTTGAGCGACCCGTCTTACGGAGAGAAGCTTAACGAAAAAGTGTTCGAATGCGGCAAAATCGTTCGTCAAGCGTCTAAGAATGTTTTTGATTCCGACGAGAAAACGCTTTCGAACGCGGAGCTGGCGGTTTTGTTCGACGAGCTGATGCAAGCTTACCAAAACGCTCATTCGGCTGGCTTGTATGCGTACGTCGTTGATTACGACGAGTTGTTCAGCGATTACTTGCGCGAGTACCTGAAGCCGAAGTGCGTTGAAAACGGGCTTGAAGTGAACGAGGTTTTCACGGTCTTGACTACGCCGACGCGGGCAACGCCCTTTAAACTCGAGGAAAAAAGCTTGCTCGAGTTGGCTTTGCTGGCCAAGCAGGACGAAAAGACGCTG
>JAZDMM010000025.1:0-4382 GCA_043800965.1 Microcaldota archaeon
GCCTTGCCGAGGCAGTACCCGCCTAAGACGATGTTTTTCCCGCGTCGTTCTTCATTCTCCACCCAAGCCGCAATTTCTTCATAAACCAGAGTGCGCTCGGGGAAAACGTATTCCGGCGAGCCGTAAGTAGCTTCAATAAGAATTTCGTCAGATTGCTTTGTTTCAGCGCCCTTAAACAAAAGCGAATCGCTTAAGCAGAAATCACCCGCGTAAGTAAACGTTTTACCGTCCGACTCTACGCGCAACTGCCTGCTGCCGAGCACGTGGCCCGCGTTCAAGAGTTGTGCGTTCAACTCGCGCGCGTCAAGGGTTTCAAAGCCGTTGCTTTTGATTGCCTTAATCAAGTCAATGGTTTCCTTTGACGCAAGTATTCGTGATTTCGCGTTAAGCGGCGGCAAATGGTCCGCGTGCGCGTGCGAAACAAACGCAGTGGAGCTCCGGCAGTCGAGGCCGATTCGCGAGCCGTTGGATTCAAGGAAGGCTTTAGGCGGGTTGAATGAAAACACGCATTTAGAACCCGCCCAAAATAGTTAAATTTATTGGTCTTCTTACTATTTGTTCTGGAGTTGATTGATTGTGTTTGATTTAGTGGTAATCGGCGGTGGCCCGGCAGGCTTGAGCGCAGCGTTGTACGCCGCGCGAAAGGAATTGAAAGTCGTAGTTGTCGAGCGCGGTTTAGTGGGCGGCGCCGTTGTTTTAACGCCTCACATCGAGAATTACCCCGGGGTAGAGCCGGTTTCGGGGGCAGAGCTTGGGTCCAGAATGGAAAAGCAAGTGCGGGACTTGGGCGTTGACTTCAAGCAAGCCGAAGTAGTTAAAATAACAAAGAATGAAGGAGGGTTTGCGCTGGCTTTGCAAGACGGCTCGTTCATTGATGCTAAATCCCTAGTGTTTGCAACCGGTGCAGAACACAAGAAGCTTGGAGCCAAAGGTGAAAAGGAGTTTTTCGGCAAAGGCGTTTTCTACTGCGCCACTTGCGACGCGCCTTTGTTTAAAGGCAAGGCAGTTGCAGTAGCCGGCGGAGGCAACACCGCGTTAACCAGCGCAATAATGCTCGCGGACATCGCTTCCAAAGTGTATTTGATTCACCGCAGAAACGAATTGCGCGCGGACGCTATCTTGGTTGAGCAAGCTAAGAAAAAAGGAATTGAATTCCTGCTCAACAAGAACATTCTTGAAATCAGAGGCAGCCGGTTCGTTGAATCGGTTGCGTTGGAGGACGCCGATTCGAAACAACCGTCTGAAGTAAAGGTTGAAGGCGTTTTGATCAGCATTGGCGTGACTCCGTCTTCCTCGCTTGCGCAAGGCATTGGCGCTGAAATAAGCGAGAAAGGATTCATTAAAGTCGATGAAAAACAAGCCACCACTTGCCTCGGCGTTTTTGCAGCAGGCGACTGCACGGGTAAATTCCTGCAAGTGGTTTGGGCAGCTGCGGAAGGCGCTTTAGCCGCTACTAGCGCTTTCGAGTTTATTACCGGCAGTCAAGCCAAAGCAGACTATAGGCACTTGAAGAAAAATTAGAAAAGTAGGCGCGTTCGTAGGAGGGGTTTGCTTCCGAGGGTAGCAGGGGAACCTTTGGTGCCCCTAAGACGCTCGCAGACTATAGGCACTTGAAGAAAAATTAGAAAAGCGAGTGCACGTCGTCGTCTCCAACCAAGTCCTGTGCTTCCCTTTCGCTTGACTCGTCTTCAGCTTGGCCGGGAATGCCGAACATGTCCATTCCGCCGCCTGTTGCAGGCGGTGCAGACGGGCGTAGAGCTTCCTGTTCGCGCTGCATTGACACAACCAGTTCCAGCGTTTCCTTCAAGCGCTGGTTCGTTAAGTTCCCTAATTGTTCGTTAGTGCGCCATTCCTCGTCGTAAACTAAGCAAAAGAAAACGTATTTGGAGTGTGCGAGCTCAACGTCTATTACCTTGCTGTGAAGCAAGTCGATCAACGGCTTTGCTTCCGAAGACATTTGCGCAAAGACGACAACCACGTCGGCGTAATCAGAGCCAAAAAGCCGCTTGGCCGCAACCGGGATTTTTAGCATGTCAGTAGCCACGCCGCGAACCACTTGCACGTCTGCTTGGTTTTCCACCATTTTGCTGAATAATTCGAATGCGTCTATCCGGCTGTCCAGACAATCAACGAATCCTATTTTCATTTCTTAGCTCCCTTTTCAACCGGTTGAGCCGGCTTTCTGCTTAATGCAAACCAGACAACTATCAAGGCAACTGCGCCAACACCAATAAGCAATCCCGTGGAATCGTTATCGCTTTCCTGAACAGGAGGTTCGGTTACGGCAACGGTTGGTTCCACGGTCGGAATAGGCGAAGCTGTTTTTCTCGGTTCCGGCGACGGCACAACCGGGGTAGGCGAGGGTTCTGGGCTGGGTACCGGATTTTTCGCGTCTTGAATTGCCTGTTGCGTCTTCAGGCACGCGCCAACCAAGCCTTTAAGCAACCCGTCAAAATCAGTTACGTACTCTTCAGCCGATTCGAAGTAAACCGGGTATTTCTCGTTAGCGACTCCGCCGTCACAATAAAAGTGAATGACGTAATACGCGTTTATTTTTGTTGCTTTAAGCCCTTCGCTATCCGCCAAGCTCCCGTCGTCATCAAAACCCACGTTGATCCCGTCAACCATTTTATACTCCTTAGTTTTAAACCCGAAATCAAGGTTGACGCTGAGATAATACTTGTAATCTCTCGACTTGAAGAGGAAACTGGCGTAACTTCCTTCGCCCAGTTGCTCGAGCGTGAAGCCTTTCGGCAGTGAAGAAAATTCGTTCGCGGTTATTTCCGCTTCGTGCGCAAGGAATGCGACGCGCTTTTCTTTAGTAGTCAACGCTCCGGCGCTGGCCAACAATGAAATTAAAAACAGTACCGCAACAATTCTCTTCAATTTAAAACCCCCATGAACAGTAAAACCTTCCCTTTATTTTTAAGCATGCCTTTTCTAAAAAACACTAAGAAGAACATAATAAAAATACCCTTGCCTTACTAGAATCATGAATTTAGGGAAAGGATATTTTCTGGTTTTAGCAACCGCCGTTATATCCGGAGTCTCGATTTTTGCCAACAAATTCGCGGTAACCGGTTTGGAACCGGTTTTCTTTACCGCGGCTAAAAACGCCCTCGTTGCCGTCTTTCTTATCTCTGCCTTGCTTCTGACGCGCGAACTCAAGGCACTCGCTTCCCTGAAGAAACGGGATTGGGCGAAGCTGTTTGCCTTGGGGATAGTCGGCGGGAGCGTTCCGTTCGCATTGTTCTTCACCGGTTTAACCATGACTTCGGCGGCGGGAGCAGCGTTTGCGCACAAAACAATGTTCGTTTTCGTTGCATTGATTTCCGTTTTCTTCATGAAACAGGCAATAGACAAGCGTTTGGTCCCCCTGGCACTTGTCCTTCTCGCCGGAAATGCTTTGTTAATAGGACTCCCGGGTTCGTTTGACTTTGGCTTGCTATTGGTTCTCGCAGCAACCGTTCTCTGGAGCGTTGAAACGGTTTACGCCAAGAAACTGTTAGCCGATTACTCCTCGAATGTTGTTTCTTTTTCGAGAATGTTCTTCGGCTCGCTCGTTTTATTGGGCTACCTTGCGTTTACCAACTCGCTTCCAACGCTTTCGCAAGCCGCAAGCGCTTCATGGCCGTTACTCTTAACCTCCTTGTTCCTGCTCGGCTACGTATTAACGTGGTTCGCCGGCCTCAAGCTTCTTGACCCGGTAACTGCTTCGATTATTTTGCTGCTTGGCGCCCCAATAACGGCGGGTTTGTCAATTGCGTTCGGGTTGGTTACTCCCGCGCCATTGGCTTTACTCGGCATTGCCTTGCTTTCCGTCGGAGTCGTTGCCGCGATAAAATTAGATTCGATTCGTTTTCTCGACCGCGAACCCGCGGTGCACGACAACTGAATCCCCGGGCTTGACTTCAAGCCACTCGTTTTTCACGTTAAAGCGCTTGCTCTCTTGCTCTACAACCAGCTCGCTTGCGTTTACTTCGATAACGCGGCACTCGCGCGCCTTGCACCAATCGCTCATCTTCGCCGGCAAGTCGTGAGCGAGCTCGTTGTGGCGGCCGAAAAAGTAATCGTACACTCCTTCTTCACTGACGGATTCAAGCGGGCTGCTCAACCGCGCTATTGCAGCAGGAAAAGCTTTCTTAATTAGCCGCGCGTCAAGCTCGCGTTTGTCGAGCGCCATTTCAAGCAGTTGCGCGCGCTCGGCGTCAGTGATTTTCCCTTCCTTAATGCTCTGAAACGAGCAGGGATACGCGAACCTTAGAAACAGCAACAGTGCATTCATTGGATTGCTCCGAACGGAATTAAGCAATAGCATTGTTATAGCCCTTCACTTCCGAAGGCTATTGTAATATAACGACTTTGTTTAATTTTAAAAACCC
>JAZDMM010000037.1:0-2574 GCA_043800965.1 Microcaldota archaeon
TGCTATTAGTAACAACGAGACCGCCGAAGGACTCGAATTTGATGTGGTAAATCGAGTTGTTTGCGGTAATGTTAGTCGCGTCGTTGACAGTCGAAGGGTCGCCGTCGGTATCGTTGAGCTTGAGCGCGCCCGTTGCGCCCACGGTTATGGCATTGCTGCCGTTGTAAGTAGTATTGAAAACAAGGACGACGTCAGTCAAATTCAGCGTGCCGTCAACTGTAATGTTGCCGGCTATAACGATTGTTTCGCTCACGTTCGCGCAGTCGTCGCCCGCGTTGATGACCCAGTCGCCGGTTCCGGAGTAGCCGCCGCAAGCAGCGCAGACCAAGGAAGAAAAAGCGATTAATGCAAGCAACGACTTGGTTAACATCGGTATAAACGAACGTAAAAATCGGTTAAAAGGCTTTGTTATCTGGCGCTTCTTCCCTTCGGGCGCTTGAAAGGCGCGATGCCCTGCCTTGGTTCCTCCTTCTGCTGGTTGTGCCTGAACGTCCTGAACCCAATGTAAAGCACGATGAATAAAACAACCAGCCCGATCCAAATGTCGAAGTTGGATTTAGGCTCCACTTCCTTAGCCGGGCAGTACTCGCCCGCGCAACTGTTGCAAATAGTCTCGTGTTCAATGCACTTTTCTGTAACGCTGCACGAGTATTCGACTATGGTTCCGTCCTTGCAGTAATCCGCGTGCCCGCCGAAAGCATCAACACAAGTGCCGGCATTAGCGTAATCGACTCCGCCGTCTGAATCCGTACAATGCTCTACTTCCTGCGAAGCAACGCAAACCCCGGCACTGCATTCGCCGGTGCACTCGTAAATCTGGCTTTTCACAACACCGCCTTGCGCGCAGTAATACTCCTTCAATTGTTTTTTATCCAAGCACTCGTCGCTCAAGGAGTACTGCTGTGTGCTGGGAAGCACTCCGGAAACAGTGCCTTGAAGCAAGTAATTCAAGCCGTTATCCGAATCCTTGCAAGTTGTTTCCGCTTCAGGCAAGCAAGCACCGCTGTCGCAACCGGCTAAGCACTCGTCTGCCAGGGTTGAAACGCAGCGGTTGAACCCGCAAGAGTAAGTAAGAAGATGGTTATCAAAGCAGTTAGTGGAGGAAGTCAATGCGGTTGAAGCACAGTACTCGCCTTTTTGTTCGCAGAAATCGGCGCAGCACCCTGCGTACTTTGCTCCGGCAACGCCTGATACGTAATAAATGTCTTTATTCCACGGCAGCTCAAATATTGCGGAACCGGCGGGAACCGTCAAACCTCCTTGAGTTATGTACTCGCCCAAGGCAATCAAAACGTAATCTCCCTCGAGATAGTCCTTGAAACTGCGGTTGGCCTGAAAACTATCGAACACAAACGCCTTGCTTTTCTCCGAATCAAGCCGGAGGAAAGAGCCCTCCAACAAGTCGCCTCCGTAAACCTTGAGCGTTTGCCGGCCAAGATAGCTCACTTTCAGCTCGTCCGTCTTGACGCCGTCGCAATAATAATCGATAACGCCGGAGTCAACGTTTTGAAAAGTCCAGCTGCTGTTCACGTCCTTCCAGAAAAACTCGCCGTTATCAAACGAACGGCCGTCCTCGCGCGTTGCCTTGGTTAAAACGTAAACGTAATCCGTCGCAGTGTAAAACGACTGGGGCTTGTAGGAACGGATTCGAATGAACTCGCCTTGCAGACCCTCGAGATTAGAAACCGGAACGTAAGTCAGCTGGTTTAACGTGAATTTAAAAAAGTCGTTGCAATCCGGAATTGCCGCGGAGAACGAAGGGCTTAACACGATTAAAGCAAATACTAAAGCAAGCGTTTTACGCAATCAAACCACCTAGTCCAATGCATTACCGCACGCCCTTTAAAAAGCAATTCGAAAAGGGTCAGGATAACTCTTCTATCTTTTGCGCAATTGCGTTGCGCGCCGAGTAATAGCTTACGGCATTTGAATCGAACTCGTAATAACGGCTGCCGAGTAAATTCATCGCTTGGTTTAATACTGACTGGCCCGCGGAACCCTTGCTGTTCAAAAGCTTGAAGTACTCCGCATCCTCCATGCCTTCCCGCAACAACTCCCATCTAATTGTGGGCACTATTTGCGTGTTGTCCGCGCTATCGCACCTTGCGGCCTCGTTGTTGGTTTTGCAAGACGGGTAGAAATACGCACCGCTGCCTTGGTATATTTGCGCGTTAGGGCAAACGTCGGACGTATACTTCCAGCGGTTGCTGCACAGATCGTTGACGTAGTAGTAAAGCATTCCCGTACCGCCGAGCTTCCACGTAAACCACGGCCACAACCTGTTCGCAATCCCTTCCTTGCCTGCAACCAAATAATGCGTGATTGTCGCCAGCCCGTTCATCGATTCGTAAAGCCATATTTCCTCGCCTTTGCTCTGACGCGCTTGAATCAACGGAATCGTAGACGGCGAAATCATCTTTACGCTTATAATCCAAATATCGACTACTTTCTTTTCGTCGTTTACTGAAAACATTTCATTAAGGAAAGCAGTGTTGTCGTAACCCGAGCACCAACCCGCTAAGGTAACCGCGGTTTCAACCGAAGGCATTTTTTGCTTGGCTATGGTTCCGTAAT
>JAZDMM010000091.1:0-3283 GCA_043800965.1 Microcaldota archaeon
GTAGGCCCGTAATCTCATTACCCGGCCTGAAAAAAACGCGTTATTCTTGTTTAAAAGTGAAAATCTCGTTATGTTTTGCTTGTTTTTCTTGTTTTTTTCCGGTTTTTCTCGTTATTTCAAAAGCGCATTTTGGCTTTTCAAGGCGTTATAGAGCTTAATTTGGCGTTTTCAGCAGATTAGGAAAAAGTTATTACTGTCGCCTTCCTAACATTATTTCGGCTGTTAGCCGGTTTCATACTGACTGACAGCCTTTTGCAGTTGATTATTGTGCTCAGGCCGGAAGTTCAAAAACTCGTTGGAAAAAAAGGATTCAAGGATTTCACCGAAATTCAAGTCAAGGCGATTCCTCTTGTACTAAGCGGTAGCGATGTTTTAGTGGTTGCACCAACCGGGTGGGGCAAGACTGAAAGCGTTGTTTTACCGATTTTATCGCGTTTGCTGGATTTGCGGGATTCAAGCCATTTGGACGGCATACAAGTCTTGTATGTGACGCCGTTAAGGGCGTTGAATCGCGATCTTTTACAGCGTTTGCAGTACTGGTGCAGCGAGTTGAAAATCTCGTTAGACGTGCGGCACGGTGACACGACTTCAAGTCAGAGAACCAAGCAACGTGACGCGCCGCCGCAGTTCTTGATAACAACTCCGGAAACGCTCGGCGCCTTGTTTATTGCGCCGAAGCTGAACCAGGCGTTAAAAAACGTGAAATTCGTGGTTGTTGACGAGTTGCACGAGCTTGCGGGAAGCAAGCGCGGAGCCCAGCTTTCCCTTTCGCTTGCCAGGTTGCATGATTTTCAGAATGGCGGAAACGAAACTCCCGCCCACCTCCCCGCGCCTGCCTCCCTTCAAAACCCGACTCGTCTCTCCACTACCGCCAACTCTCTTTCTCCCGTCCACACCGCCCCCTCCGCCACAGCAGGCAAGTTGCCCGTTACTCCCGAAAAACGCAACTTTCAGCTTATTGGGCTGAGAGCAACACTAGGCGACCCATTACAAACCATCCGTTTTTTATCTCCGAGCGCACAGCTCGCTGAAACAGGCTTCCAACGCAAATTGCACGCGATTGTAGAGCTCCCGGAGCGCGTTGAGAAAGCGAAATTGAAAGGCATTGGCGTGTCTCCTTCAACAGCAAGCAAGCTCGCGCGCATCATCGATTTAATCGAGAGTCACAACAAGACGCTAATCTTCGTTAACACGCGGTTTGTGGCGGAATCCCTAGCGTCCTTACTAATGCAAGTGCCTTCGTTAACCGGGAAAATAGCGGTTCACCACTCGTCGCTAGCAAAGGAAGCGCGTCTTGAAACCGAGAAGGAATTCAAGCACGGCAGGGGCTTGAAAGCGGTTGTTTGCACTTCCAGCTTGGAGTTGGGAATCGACATTGGTTCGATTGATCTCGTGATTCAATACGTTTCCCCGCACCAGGCAACGCGGTTCGTGCAGAGAATAGGCCGCAGCGGTCATTCGCCGGATAGCGTGCCTAAAGGCGTTCTAGTGGCTTCAGGCCCGCTTGACGCGCTTGAGAGCGTGGTTGTTGTTTCAAATGCGAAGCAAAACAAACTCGAGTCATTACCGCTTAGAAAAAACTCGTTAGACGCACTAGCGCAAGCCGTTGTTGGGTTGGCGTTAAACCGCCAAAAATTAAATTTAGCTGAAGCGCACCGTGTTTTGACTTCTTCACCGGCTTATTCCGAACTCGATTTACAAACTTTGTTTTCAGTGTGCAAACAGCTTGAATCAAGCAAATTACTGTATTTCGACGGGTCTAACATTGCTCCGGCGGGCGCGAGCAAAATGTATTACTACGAAAATCTCAGCATGATTCCCGACCGCAAGCGTTTTTTCGTGAAAGATGCTTCAACCCGGAAAAACGTCGGATCTCTAGACGATTCGTTTGTTTCCGAGTACTTGCATTCCGGCGTGGTGTTCATTACCCGCGGCAAGGCGTGGCGCGTGCTGTCTGTTACCGACGAGGAAGTGGTGGTAGAACCGAGTTCGGATACTACGGCGGGAGTGCCGGACTGGGTTGGCGAGGACTTGCCGATTTCATTCGAGGTCGCGCAAGCAGTATGCACTTCGTTCTCAACCAACATCGTTCAAAATGCCGACTCGAAAACCACTAAAAAAATAAAGGCGCTAATCGCGCGTCAAAACAAGTCGTTTACTCCCAAGCCAAACGAAATAACAATTGAATCCCGAGAGAATTACGCGGTAATTCACTGTTTCGCGGGCACGAAAATCAATGCTTCGCTCGAGAAAGTAGTTACTGCCTTGCTTTCGGCGGAGTACGGCACTGCAGTCAAGAGTTCTTCGAGCCCTTACGCAGTGCTTGTCGAACTACCGCAGGAAGTTGATGCGGGTAAAGTATTCGAGTTACTGCGCTCACTCGCGCCCGAAGCAGCTGAACGCGTTTTGCACGCCGTCTTGCCGCACACGTTCTTGTTCCGCAACCGGTTGTTTCACGTCGCAAAAAGATTCGGCGTAATACGCAAGGATGCGGAGCAGACTCGTTTTACTTTAACGCGGCTCGCGGCGCGCTTGAAGGACTCGCCGGTTTACGAGGAAACTTTCAACGAAGTGTTTTTCGACTTGCTTGACTTGCCGGGCTTGAAGAAAGTGCTGGGCGCAAGTTCGGTAAAGCGTTCCGCCGGAAAAGAATGGTCCGCGCTTGCGTCGGAATTCTTCGAGTCGCAAGGATTCCGCGAATTGTTTATTCCGATTGAACCAACCCGAGAGTTGATAGAAGCGTTCGAGGCAGAACTAGATTCCAAGACCGCGAAATTCGTTTGCAGTTACTGCGGAAAAACGCATTCCAAGAAGGTTGCTGAAGTTGCCGGCGTTATCTGTCCGTACTGCGGCTCTACTCAAGTCGGCTCCGGCGAATTTGCTTCAATCGTGGACAAGAAGAAAAAAGGCAAAAAGCTCACGGCGGACGAGTCGAGGAAATACAAGGAATTCCAGCGCACTGTTTCGCTTTACTCGTCTTACAACCGGCGCGGTGTTCTCGCGCTCGCGACTTTCGGGGTTGGCCCGGAAACGGCAGTCAGGGTTCTTTCGCGATTGCAGAAAACCGACGCCGTGTTGCTGCGCGACTTGCTGGATGCTCAAAAGAACTTCATTAAAACGAGGCGCTTCTGGCGCCTTTAAACTCAATACTTAAGTAGTCTTTCCCGCGAATAGTTCTTGTGGCTGGAGTTACGATCCTGTGGAATGAACACCCGCAAGAAGTCGTTGCAGGGCATCAAGCCAGGTTAGTTGGTAAAATTCTGCGCGAAAAATACGGACATGA
>JAZDMM010000094.1:0-10444 GCA_043800965.1 Microcaldota archaeon
GACAACCAAGTCTGCGGTTGCGCTCGAGTATTCGCCTGAAACCGTGACCTTCAAGTCGTACTCGCCCTTAGGCGTGTTGAAAGGCGGGGAAGCGAAAACGTAAATGCTCTTGGTTTCCCCGGCAGTCAAAATAATAGTGGATGGAGTGGAGAAAGCCCACGCAACGCCCTCGACTAAAACGTCGAGCTCTTCAGTAAACCTGCCGTTGTTGGAAACCGTTAGCTCAAAAGAAATTCCCTTGCATACTTCGACCTGGCCCTTGCCGTCTTGCAAAGACAAACCAAGTGCATGGCATTTCGCATCGGTTAAAACGGTTACTGGAAGTCCAACCGTTGAAGTGCTGCCGTCCTTTGCAGTAATCGAAACAGAATAGTCGCCCGGCGCATCGCTTCTCGTTGCCTTGACGAATACTTTTGCTGAAACACTAGACAACGAAGGCACGGTAATGCGGGCGTCCGTTAAGCGCGTTGCGAGTTTGGATGCGGCGGTCAAGTCAAACGAATCCTCGCGCGTGCCCTTGTTGCGCACGTCAAAGCTCGCGCTTAATTCCTCGCCCGCGCAAATGTCGAGCGCGGACTGGGATAACGAAAGGCCGGAATCAAAGCAATTCTCTACTTTAACGTTCATGCTTTTGGAAGCGGTTGTGAATTGGTTGGAAGCGGTTAGTAAAAGCGAGTAAGAGCCTACTTGGAGATCGCCTGCTTTAGCATTAAACGAAAACTGCTTCGTTTCCGAAACGCCTAATGCGAGAGAGCTTGCCGACAGAGAGCCGGGCAGGCCTTGGGCGCTCAACGCGTAAGTCGCCTGCTTGCCGTAATTCTTTAAGTTGAATGAAACCGTCAAGTCCTCGCCTTTGCAAATCGTGACAGAATCACCGGCTAATTTGCCGTTAGAGGAAACCGGAGTAATGTCTGTCGAGTAAAGCTGCTTTACGGATACCGTCATCGAATCGGAATATTGTTTGAGGTACTTGCGAGATTTCGCGATTAGAGTGCACTTGAAGTTCTTGTTAAGCTGTGAAGAGTCCGGATTCAAGGTTATTTTCACGGTTGCCTGCTGGGCTTCGTTTAACGAAACCGAGTTCTTGTCTAAGGAAGCGAAAGAAGGGCAATCGAGATTCAAATCAAAAGTATCCGCTATTCCCGTGTTCGTAAGCACGCCGTCAACAACGCGCGGCTCTCCGGGCTGGACTTCAATGCCGTCCGGCAAGTCAACGATCATGCCCGAGCAGTCCGCGATTTTCAAAGTCGCGAAAGCATCGCGGTAAGTGTACTCGCTCGCAGCGGTTATCTTAAACAAAACGTCTTGAGGCGGGGTTGACGCAGGCACGTTGAAAAACAATTTGAACGCCTGGTTTTCGCCGGGCTGCAAGTCAAACGAAGAAGGCGCGAGAGTATAGTAGCCCGAACTCAAATCCGTGGTTAACGATCCTTTTTCCGGAAACACTCCGGAATTCTTTAAGGTAATTCCGTACTGGGTTTCGACTCCGCCGCAAACGGTTTGAGACGCGGATGTTTCGAGCTGCAGGTAATGGCACTCGTCAACAATAGACGTGCCGGTTAATTTCAATAGCGAACCGCGGTTTCCTTTTGCGGTAACAACAAACGGGTATTCGCCGGGAATCTGGTCGCAGTGTGGAGTCAAAATAACAGTGGCCTTGTCACTGGAATGCGGAGGCACTTCCAAATTAGGGGTAACGAAACCCGAGAAACCCTGCGGATAATCAATTGAAAACGCGTAAAGCTCGCCTGACGCTCCGTCGTTCGACAGAATAGCGGTAAAAGTCTGGGCATCGCACTGGCAGCCTTGCTTTACAGACTCCTGGAATTCCAGAGTTGATCCGGCAACAAAAGAAACCAATACGGCTAAAAGTAAAAAGATTCCAGTTGCAACTAATTTAAAATTCATCGGGTTTAACCTCCGTTAGAGCGCGATAAGTAAATCAAGTAAGCGCCGGCAAGCAAAGCCGCAACTATGAACGCAATCAATACCGCATCGGAAGCGGCTGCGGTGAACAAGCCCGTCAACGGATTCGCGTTCTTGGACGGAATGTAAACCGGAACTTCCCGGCTCTTGCCGTTTTGCGCATTCAAAACAAGCGTAGTGTCGTAACCCGCATTAGCGTCGAATGAATCCGACGGAAGCACGGTTACTTTAAGCGAAGTCGATTCCCCGGCGCCGAGAACAATAGACTGCTTGTCTAATGCAAACGCCCATCCTTCAGGCAGCTTCATCGACGGAGTCAGTGAAACCAGCGCGTCCTCGTTGTTGGTGACCACGAAATCCAAAATCATTTCGCGCGCATCGGTTTCAGTGCCGTAGGTAATCAAAGGCTCTGAAACGCCGGCATTGAGATAAACGTCCGACGGAGTCATTACAACCAACTGCAGGGTCTTGGAAGGCGCTATTACTCCAGGGCCTTGCGCGTGAACTTCAACGTAGTAAGCTCCCGGCGCAGCATTGGTGTTGTGAATAGAAATGCTGACCGTTTTTTCCTCTCCCGGCGCCAAGTCAATCGGGTTAGGCTGGTTGAATGAAACTCCAGGAGGCAAGTCGGTCAAGTAAACAAGCAGGGATGAAACTGCGTAGTAATTGTTGTTCTTTATTGCGATTGCAATGAACTGGCCGCTGTCCGCGGCAAGCTGAACGCTTTGCGGAACCGCAATCTGCAGGTTCGAGTTAACCAGCGGCAAGGTGCTCGACTGGGAAGTCGAGGCAATAACGCTGACAAGCAGGTTCTCTGTTGCAACCAGGCGGCCGCCGGAAGTAGAAGTGTAAGACGTTGAAGAGCCCTGGTAGTTGTCCGGCACGTCGTAGTAGTGCAAGATAACATCGGTTTCGTCGTTTTCTTCTATTACGAGAGGGTCAGCGACAATCCTGCACTCGCGATGATTCGGGTCGCCGACAACCACTTTAGTCTTCCAAATATTGACGTTGGTTCCAACAACGTAAGGCTCGCGTACTCCAGCGTCCTCGTAATCGCAAGTGACTTGGCAGTCCTTGGTGCGGCAGTCCTTGACTTCGTAGTAATCGTTGTCGTGGTTGTCACAGTAAACGAAGAAGGTATCGTCATCGTTCGAATCAAAATCGCATTCAACGCTGATTTTGGTTGAACCGTCCTCCTCAATGAACGGCTTTGATGGAGTCAAGAAGCATTCGTCATCCAGGTTATCGACAACGCGCACGTAACCGTAGCTGCAGGAAGTGCCGCCAATGTCCGCGTCCGGATAATAAGTTCCAACATCGTCGTATTCGCAAACAACTCCGCACTCTTCATCGGCAGTGTCGCAGTTAACGCTCTTTTTATCGCCGTTATCACAGTCAACTGAAACCGAGTAGTAAGAATAGCCGCTGCCGGAGTAGGAAGTCGTGCTCTGCCTGTAGCCCGAGTAAATCTTAACGGGAATTGTTTTGCTGAATACGGTAGAGCCCGGAGTATAGTGCAAGTCAATGCTCTGGCTTTCGCCGGGCTTCAAATTAAAGTAAAAAGGCGTAATCGATAATGCAGCGTCATCGGACTCTATTGTAATCCAGTCAGACAGCGAGCCTGCATTTGTTACGGTTAACACGGATGAAGAGCCTTGGTTCGGCTGCGCGGTAATCGGGCCGCTGAGCTTGGTCCTGATGTTTGAAACGCCTCTGACGTAAAAACACAATTCTTCCTGCAAAACGGTTTTCCCATCTTTCTTCAAGTACAAGTCAGCGTAATAGTTGCCGCCGGTCTTGCCGTAAGCGTCAACGTAAACAGTTACGTAGCGCGTCTCGCCGTTCTGGAAGTTCAGCAACTCGTCTTGCTGCGGCCTTGCATCAAGCTCGTTATCGCTGATTGAAATCTGGAAATCGCCGCCCAAGCCATTGTTCGATAATTCAACGCGAACAGGGGAAACAGTGGTTTCCGCATTAACGTTGTAACAATTATCGTCTATTCCGAAATCGCTGGGCCCGCTCAAGTCAAGCACTGCCACAGCGCTCGCGTCGCCGAGCGAGCTAGTCAAATCAAAATGAATCGTGTGCGCGCCACTGTCGGCACCGCTCGTATCGCCGACGCAGACTTTCACGTTCTTTATTTCCTGCTTATTGATGACAAAAGAGTCGGAGGGATAGAAATCGTAGTCAAAAGACTCATCCGATTCCGCGCTTAGGTACGCGGTTGCGGTTCCATAGCCCTTGTTTCTAACTATTAAATTAAAGCAAGAGTCTTCGCCGGCAAACGCTTGGATTTCATCTTCGATAACCTGGAGCGTCAACCCGCCGCCTTCACAGACTTTGAGCTGGATTTGAGCCGAATAATCGTAATTGCCTGATGCGGTTGATGCGCTAACAGAAAGAGTCGAGAACGTAACTAAAACAACGCTGCCTCCTGCAACGCCGGAGTCAACATTAGGCGTGACGTCCACGATTGCGTAGCCGTTAGCCGGAACAGAAACGTGCGACGGGCCAGTAACCGCGTTGCTGGAATAAGAGATAGCCGCGTCAATGTTAACCGCCAAATTGTTCTTTACCTTGATTTGGTAAACGCCGGGGTTTGAATCGTAAGGACAGTTCGGAGCCGAAACCAGCTGCAAGTCAAAAGCTTTCTGCTCTTGAAGCACTGCTTTTTTGTTCAAGCAAACCGGGAGCATGCTCGTTTTTCCTGCGTAAACCGAAACAGTGGAGCCGGACGAATCATAGCCATCGGCGTTAACCGTAAGAGTCCACGTTCCAGCCGGAATTCCTTGCGCTTCGGCAACGCCGAAAGCATTAGTGTAGTAAAGCAATCCGTAAGCGTTCAACACCGCGCCGGGAATGGCTTTACCGGTATCGCAGTCGGTAACAGTGGCTTTCACGAAACCCGTTTTGAGTTCTTGCGCAACAACCGTTACTTTAGCGGTGCTGCACTTCAAGCCGTTTACTTCCGATTGCACGGTAAAGTACTGCGGGTAAGAATTGTAAGTTTGGTAATTGCATTGCGCAGCGCAAACTCCTTGCTCGTTGCTGCCTTGGCAAGCTGCAGTAGCGTATTGGCCGTTACCGCAGTCAACCGGAACAGAGCGCGGTACTTCCGCAGCTCCGTTGTAATCAATAGTAACAATGGTCGAAGAACCGCCGCGAACCGTCTGCGGGTTCGTGTTTACCGAGCACGACGCGAACAGTTTCTTCTTGAGCTTGAGCTCGACACTCGCCTGTTGAGCTTCCTGCACTGCGACGGAAGCTGTTTCCTGCGAATAGCCTTGCTTCGAAGCCTTGACCAGATAATCACCGGCTTGCATTCCCGAGAATGAAACGATTCCGTCGGAAGTCGAGCCGCTTTTCACGGTTTGAGAGCCGGAATAAACGAACACTAATGCGCCGTCAACTCCAGCGCCCGAGTAATAATCCTTGACCGAAACAACGAGCGAACCCGGCTGAGCCGGCTGTGCTTTCGGCGCGCTCAACTGAACTTTAGTTGAATCGCAAACAAACCCGTCGATTAAAGCGTCAATGGTGAAAATGCGCGGGTACGTGCTTTGCGTTCCGTAATTGCATTCGCCGGTGCAAGCGCCTTGCGCCGCGGTGCCGGTGCAAACCAAGTTAGCGGGAACTCCCTCGCCGCAAATCAATTTTGCAGTATTCGGCTTCTCCTGGAAACCGGAATAAGAGACAACAACGTTGGTGGAACCGCTTTCCTGAATGTACTGCGGGTTAGCTAAAACCGAGCAGTCTTTTGAAGGAGCCGGAGGCTGAGGTGGAGTAGGGGTGGAAGGCGGCTGGGGCGGAGTAGGGGTGGAAGGCGGCTGACCCGTTTTTTCCTTGACGCGAATGTAATCGCTCGAGCAAGTTGTTCCGTCAATGTAGCCGGAAACGCGGTAGTAGCCCGGTTCGTCGTAATAACAAGAAACGTAGCAAGAACCGGTTGTGCCGCTGCAAGTCCACGCGGTTTTCACCTGGCCGTTGCCGCAATAAACACGCGCGACACCTGCCGAATAACGCAGGTTCCTGTATTTCACGCGGATGTCAACGCGGTTGTTTTCATAAACATTAGAGAATACGGCATCCAATTCACAATTCGGGTAGCCATAGCCGTAAGACGAGCACTCCCACGAGCACCCGTAATAATAGTCTGACAAGTCGCAGCGGTAGTTTCCGCAAGTCGAGTAATAAGACGGCGAATAGTAAGCGGGCGGGTTGTACGAAGGCGGCTCGTACGCCGGCGGTTCGTAAGCCGGCGGGTTATAAGAAGGCGGGTTGTACTCGGGTTCCGGCGGCTTGTAACCGCACTTGTTGCTATTGTAGTCAACGTGCGCGTCACAATTCTGGGTAACGATGTACTCGCATTTGCCGGTTTGCGGATTCAACCACGCATTGCTTATTTGGCCAAAAGAAGCGGTGTAATCGTAATAATCGTATCCAACGCAAGCGCTCTTGTATTTGCTGACTCCGCTCATGGAATACTCGCAGTTGTAAGTGGAATCGTGGCAGCCGAGGATCGCAGTCGGATTAACGATGAATTCGCAGTTGTAGCCGTTCCAGCGACCGTTAGCCGAGCATGTCTCGGGCCTGCCTGGAGCATAAGCGCTTGAAAAAGACGCTAGAAACGCCAGTGCAAGGATGCAAACAAATAAATGATTAAGTTTAAAGTTCAACCCACTTTCACCTTGTTACTACTGTTCAGTAACACCTTTATAAAGCTTGCCTATTAGCAGGGGATTGAAACTGGGGACGACGAGATTTGTTCACCACTGCCGAACGCCGTTTTTCTTTGGCGTTCGACCAGACCTTTCTTTTCCTAAAAGAAAGGGGTGGTCTCGAACTCGCACTTGCAGGTTACTCCAAAGCTCCTCATTAAATCGGAACTCCAGTTTTAACATCATCGCGTTAAGGCTCAAATAACCTACATGGTTCCAGGGCAGAAAAGCATTCTACTGGAGCCTGCCGTTCTGCCAGGTTATACTACGTCCCCAGACTATTTCTATTTTGACAAGACAAGTTTTAAACGGTTTGCAGTCGTTGAATTGGATATGGGTTTGATTGTGGGCGTTGACGAAGCCGGGCGCGGGTGCGTAATCGGGCCGCTCGTGGTCTGCGCTTTCGCAATTGAAGAAGAAAAGGAACAGCAGCTTCACGTCGATGGAGTCCGCGATTCCAAAGTATTAGCCGTTTCCACGCGCCAACGCTTGCACAAGGAACTAAGCAAAGGCAAGTTCGCGGTAGCGAAAGTCACTGCAAAGGAATTAAGCGAGTTAATGGGAAAGCGCAAGAACTTAAACGACATCGAAGCAAGCGCAATGGCTAAAGCGATTAAGGAGCTCGAGGAAAAGCACGACGGAATCACACGCATTTTCATAGACTCGCCTGACGCGGTGAAAGGCAGGTTCGAAAAAAGGCTGCGCGCGTTTTACAAAACCAAGGCGCCGGTTGTTGCGGAAAACAAGGCGGATTCAAGGTATCCGGTCGTAGGCGCTGCATCTATTATTGCGAAGGAAGAGCGGGAAAAGGAAATCGCGGCAATAAAAAAGAAAGTGGGTTTTGACTTCGGCTCGGGATACAGCCACGATGAAGTAACTATTGCTTACTTAGACAAAGCGCTAAAGGAAAAGAAGCACCCGATTAACGAGTTTGTTCGGCATTCTTGGGAAACAGCGAAACGCTTGAAAGTTACGCAGGTTAAGCTCGGCGAATACGCTTGACGCTAATTGTTTGAAAAACGAAAAAAGAGGAAAACGGAGCCGTCAAGCCCCGAAAAGCCTTTTCTTTGGCGGACCACCGCACCTTTCTTTTTGGAAAAGAAAGGGGTGGTGTTTCAGAAGATTCTCTCGAAGTCTTTCTCGCGCTTCTTGGCCACGCGCGCAATCGAGTCCTTCATTCCGAGGCCGATCGCGATTGCGAAGCCCAAGCCGATGGCGACTGCAATGGCACCCAAGCCCAAGCCTAGCACCATGTTGAGAATGCCTTCAAGCACCCCGACTTTCACGTTCGGAAAGATTGCAGGCAAAGCCATGACCAAAGCAACGTAGACCACGAGCACTTCGAACGCTGTTCCCAAAAAGCTCGAGAACGGCATTTTCGAGTCGTGAATCCTGTCGCTGATGTAGTCAGCGAACAGCAAGGCAAGCACTAAAATCGTAGCGCCTTGCAGCAGCGACGGAACATAGCTGATAAACCACGTTATCATACTCCCCAAGAACGTCAGCTGCACGACTTCCGCCGCGATTCCGAGGAACACGGCTACTGTCATGATCTTGACGAACTTGCCTAAAACGTCGGTTAGCGTGAAACCGAGCAAGGCATCGTCTATCTTCCTCTTCTTCAGGGACTTCTCAAGCTGGATTTGCTCGAGGAAGTGCTCGAGAACGTGGACCAGGATTTTCGCTACGAACAATCCCAATCCCAGGAAAATCAATATTACTAATAAATCGGCGAATCCGTTAACGAAGTTACCGAGTACTGATGACACGGCGTCCGTTAATCTAGAACCGATGACTTCCAATGGCATAAACCAATCACCCGCATTCATTAAAAACCATCAGTTTTTAAAGCTAATTGTTAAACGCCTCTAAGGCACGGGGAAACATTTAATAACGAAACAAGGCAGTATTACTAAACTTCTTATTAAAAGAGGAATTTTCAATGGTTCAGTATCACAAGCGTGCAAAAAGCAAGGCAAGCGGTTCGGGCGGAAAAAGACGCGAAGCAAAAGACAAGTCTTTATGCCATTACGGCGGATTCTTCGCAAGAACCAAGCTGTCTAAGGACGACAAGGAAGAGAGAAAGTCGTTTCACGTGCTCGGCGGAAAAGACAAGACTGCCGCAGCCAGCGTTGCATTCGCTAACGTAGTAACCAAACAAGGAACTAAGAAAACGAGAATCAAGAACGTTCTCGAATCCCCGGCGAACAGGCACTTCGCGCGCGAAAACGTCATTACCAAAGGCACGCTCATCGACACCGAGCTTGGAAAAGCCCGCGTGACCAGCAGACCCGGTCAAGACGGGGTAATAAACGCCTGCCTGGTCGAGGAAGCAAAGGTTTAAAAACCTAACTCGGAACTATTTTAACGCTTTTGCTCGCGAGTGTTTGAATGAAATTCTTTCTAATTAGAAAAACGGCTGAGGGAAAGCTCGTGTTAAGGAGCGATTCCCGGGAGCCGGTTCGGAAAAAGCTCGCGCTGCATGCAAACGGAGAGAGAATTGGGTTCGTAACCGAAACAATAGGGAGAGTCGATTCCCCGTTGTATTTGGCGGTAACAGAGGAGAATTTTGATGGCAACGAAAAAGAGTTTGAAACCAACGCAAGCTCCGGCAAATCCAGGCGTAGCGTGTCCGGATTGCGGAAGCGACAGACTAAAGCGCGATAGCGAAAAAGGCGAGATAGTCTGCCAAAAATGCGGCTTGGTTACTGAAGAAAATCTCGTTCACGAAGGCCCCGAGTGGAGGGCTTTTGACGCGGAACAACGCGCAAGCAGGGCTAGGACCGGCGCTCCCTTGAAGTACATGAGCCCGAACAAGGGCTTGGTTACCGAAATCGACCAGTACAACCGCGATACGCGCGGAGGCAAGATCGCTCCATCTCAGCAGGCTCAATTATACCGCATGAGGAAGTGGCACAAGCGCGCTTCAATCTCCAATAGTATCGAACGCAACCTTGCCATTGCTCTTACCGAACTCAACAGAGTCGCTTCGCACCTCGGGCTAAGCGAAAACGTGCGCGAATCATCTGCTTTGCTTTACCGCAAGTGCGTTGAAAAAGGATTGATTCGCGGCAGGCAAATCGAATCCGTTGTTTCAGCGGTTATTTACGCTATTTGCAGAAAGTACGGAATTCCAAGGACCTTGGACGAAATCGCGCAAGTTGCGCAGATTCCGAAAAAGGAAATCGGGAGGACTTACCGCTTGATTACGCAAGAGCTCGGCTTGAAGATTCCTTTGACTCAGCCTTCATTCTACATCAACCGCTTTGTTACTGAATTAAAGCTGAGTGGGGAAACGCAGAAGAAGGCGCGCCAGATTCTAGATGAAGCAATGAAGAAGGGATTGATCAGCGGCAGGGGCCCGATGGGCGTTGCAGCCGCTTCGGTCTACATCGCTTCGGTTCTCACGGGCGAGCGCAGGACTCAAAAGGAAGTTGCTGATGTAGCTGGGGTTACGGAAGTCACTATCCGAAACCGTTACCGCGAGCTCAAAAAAGCGCTTCAATTGAAAGTCAGCATCTAATCGGCTTCGCACGTGTTTCTGGAAACCAAGCTAACCGAGTAGCTGCAAGTTTCCGCGCAATCGCGAGTCGTTTGCAACTCAAGTGCTATTGACGCCAAAACCGAAAGCTCGTTTTCAGTCAATTCGAAAACGGAACCGAAATCCTCGTCAATGGAAAAAGAAAGGTTAAACCGAGACTTCAAGCCGCTTAAATCGTAACTCGAGCCTTTCTTTAACACGGCCTGCTCTGAAGCGCATGAGCTGTCGGTCTCGTTTAACCACGTTATCTGGTTTTCAA
>JAZDMM010000128.1:0-5191 GCA_043800965.1 Microcaldota archaeon
GCGGGCTGTCCTGCTCCCGATGTAACAGATTCCGGCGGCGGCTCAGCGTTGTTGAAGGACTTGCCGCTGCTCAAGGAGTGCGTCGGCGCTTTAGCGCAATCCGGCAAGAAAACGGGCGTGAAGATTCGCCTCGGCTGGTCAAAGAATGAAGGCGTGAAAATAGCAAAGGCGTGCGAGTCCGCGGGGGCGCAACGAATTGCGGTTCACGGCCGCACGCAAAAACAGGGTTATTCAGGGAAAGCGGATTGGAAAGCGATTGCGAAAGTAACCGCGGCAGTCGGGATTCCTGTTTTGGGCAACGGCGACGTTGTTTCAGTTGCAGATGGAATAGCTAAAGCAGACGCGGCAGGCTGCAACGGTTTTTTAGTTGGTCGCGCTGCACTTGGCTGGCCCGGTTTATTCGACGGTTCCGGGCTGGAGGAAAAGAAGAGCGACTTCATTCGTTACGCGGAACTACAACCGGATTTCACGCGCTTGAACGCGCAGGCAATGATGTTTTCCAAAGGCTTTCCCGAGGCGCGAAAGGTAAGGCGCGCGGTTTCAACTACTGCAAACACTGCGGAACTAGTTTCCTTGTTCGAGCGGCTTTAATGTTTTTTCCTCGCTTTTTCTCAACTCTTTTAAACCCGCCCGCGAATCGTTACTTTAATTCGTTTTTCGAACAGGTGATTTGAATGATTAAGAACGCGTTGTTTGGTTTGCTATTTGTTTCCCTGCTTTTAGCCGGTTGCACTCAGCAGCCGGAGCCGATCGTAGGCGGCGACGAGGACGAGCACGGGTGCAAGGCGTCAGCGGGTTATAGCTGGTGCGAGTTAAAGCAAAAGTGCCTGCGCACGTGGGAAGAGCCGTGCTCTGAAGCAACGGTTGAAGGCGCGGACGAGATTCCGCCGTTACCCGAGTGATTTTTATTAAGCGCCTTCCTTCTTTTTTCGAGGGCGTTTAATTGAAGAAAGTATTCCTGTTTTTCGCGGGCTTGTTTGCGCTCGCGGTTTTCCTGGTCATCGCGTACGTTGGCTACTATTATTACGTGACGGAATACAACGACAACCCGTTCGACTACGGTTTCACGGCCAAGGCGTTTTCGCTTAAAATAATGGGAGTCAGTTACTCGGATTCGGTGTTGAGCTTGAACGTTCAAAACACGCGCGACCAAGTCATCGAGTTCACCGGCGCTAAAGTCTCGGGCGTTGACGTGCGGGCGTCGGAACTGAAGTTGTTTCCGAAACAATACGGCTGGGTTTCGTTTTACGGAGTTCCGTCTTGCGGCGTTTCAGGGTATCTTTATGAAAACGTTGCAGTAGAGCTCGAACTCGGCTCCGGCGGCAAGGACATGGGCACGCTATCCGGTGTTTGCGAGTGATCAAGGCAATAGCGTTCGACGTTGATAATACCCTCTTGGATTTCGACACTTTCAAGAAGGAAACCGCTAAAGCCGCTGCGCGTGCTTTGGTGAAAGCCGGCTTGAAGGACAAGCCGTCGCGGGTTGCGAAAAAGATTTTCGAGATTTACGACGAGTACGGCATAGAATACCAGAAGACTTTTTCATCCTTGCTTTGGCACAAATACAAAATCCGTGATTTCAACGAGTTCGAGCGCTTGCAGCATACCGCGATTCTCGCTTACCAGAAGAAAAAGTTTCAAGTGCTAAAGCCGTACCCGAAAGTAAAGTCAACATTAAAGCGGCTGAAAAACGCGGGCGTTCGCTTGTGCGTGGTGTCCGATGCTCCGCGAAACAAGGCGTGGCAGCGCCTGGTTTTAACCGGGCTCGCGGGTTTTTTCGAATTAGTAGTCTCCTTTGATGATACCAAGCAAGCGAAGCCGCATTCAATGCCTTTTGAAAAGCTGTTGAATGAATTGAAGCTGCCTGCTTGCGACGTTTTAATGGTGGGCGACAATCCCGAGCGCGATGTCAAGGGCGCGAAAGCTCTTGGAATGAAAACCGCGCTCGCGGGCTACGGCTGGGTTTTGCACAAAAACAGCAAAGTCAAGCCGGATTTCGTTTTGAAGAGTTTCGGGGAGCTGCCCGCGCTAGTACGCGCTCTCGAGCACTGAGCCTATTGCGATTAAAATCACTGCTATTGCCGCGAGCGTAACAACATCCACGGCAACTTGCTTTAACGCCGCTCTCTTGCATTTGCTGCGCATCAAAGCCATGCTCATTATTCCGCCTGCAATGCTCGCGATGAAGTACGCGGCGATTTCAAACGAGCCGTGAGGCAGCAATCCCAGGAAACCGGTAATGAAACCCACGGGACCTTGCGCGATGATTTTCTGCCCTAAAACCACGCCGAGAATCGACGCGTTCCACAGCAACAAATACAAGCTTCCGACTCCGTAAAACAAGCAAAACAAAAACATTAACGCGAGCACTTGAATATTGTGCGCGAAAAGAAAGCTTGCGGTTTGCGTGTTAAAGAACCACGCGCTCGCCATGCCTTGAATCACTTTTGTTTCAGCAATCTGGTCAGTGAACATGGATGCCGACAGGTCCGGGGGCAAGGCAACGAACCAGAACGTGTAAGCTATTACCGCGCCGAGAAAAAAGAACGAGAAAACCTTGATTATGCGCGCGTGCCGCGAAAACAACGAGCCCTCGAGCTTGATTGCCTCGCGAAGCGTCTTGCTCCTGCACTTCTCGTCCTCGCGCTCCTCGCGCAAAAGCAGGGACAGCATTAACGGAATCGCGGGAATCATTGCGAAAATGATTATGGACCCGTGCAGCTCAGGGAGGAAATACTCTACTCCGACTCCGAAGGACACGAACAACGCGCCCAAAAACAGCATTTCATACGTTTTATGCTGGACTTCAGTCGGCTTGATCAAGTAATCCAAAACCATGGATTCTTGACTCCGTTGTTGTTGAAAACCGTTTTGGTCATGCTTTCGACGTTAAGCGAACTGCCGTAAAAAGCGCATCTTTAAATATATCAAAAGAGCGTTGTAATAACATATCACTATTGTATAGTGGTAATATCCGAGGGTGGGTGGTTTAGTTGAAGGCAATAGCGAAGATATTCTCAATAGTATTAGTTTTATCCGTTTTCGTTTTGGTTTCCGCTCTTGAAAGCGGCGTCGGCGCTGATGTGCCTTCTGTTTCTGATGCTTCTGCTCCCGTTGCTGTTTCAACATCCGAATCAGCTCCGGCTGTGCAACCGGTTGCTCAAGAAGCAATAGCCCCGGTTGAAGCGCCACCCGCTTCAAGTGAACCAACCGCACCCGGCGAGTCAACTAGTTCCGCGCCTTCTGATTCAACACCCGAATCAAGCGAACCCACTCAACCAACTGAATCAGTTGCTCCTGTAGAGCCTGTGGTTGAAGCGCCTTCTGTTCCCGAATCAAACGAAGAGCCTTCAATCGAATTGCCTTCAGAACCGAGTGACGAGCCAGTTTCTGAAGTAACTGAACCAGATCAAGCTAATCCCGTTTCTCAAGATGAATTAACTCCTTCAGAAGAAAACGCGGGCGAGTCGGTTGACGAGCCCGAGTCTGAAGTTGAAACCCCTGAAGAGCCGCAAGAAGAAATAGCTCCCGAAGAAGACGGCGCCGTATTGCCGCCTGAAGAAGAAACGACCGATTCAAGCGATGAAACAACCGAAGAACCGGTTGCTGCTCTCGCGGATGCTCCCGGATTGGGAGTTTCAATTCCTCAAGATTCTTTAGCCCCGATTGAAGGCAGCGGAGAAGATTCCGGCGCAGGAGAACAGGAAAGCTCGGAGGAAGAATTCGGAGAACAAGACGATTACAGCTTTATGCCTCCGGCATCGCCTGACGATTTCTTCGGCTTCGGCGGAGCATCGGGAGCATCTTTTGCTCCATTGGGTTTTGCTCCGTTGGGAATGCCGACTGAAGGAGAAAAAGGCGGAGAATTTATTTTGTTTGGAATGCCGCCTCAAGAAGACGAAAACGAAACCAACGGAACAGTTGCGTGCCCGCCCCCGGTTTGTGGTAACGGCATTAAAGAAGGCAATGAAGAGTGCGACGACGGCAACCTCGAGAACGGCGATGGCTGTTCGAGCGAGTGTTTGATTGAGATTCCCGAGCCGGTTTGCGGTGACGGCGTTATTGAAGGAGACGAGCAGTGTGACGATGGCAACACCGAGAGCGGTGACGGGTGTTCAAGCACTTGCATGCTCGAACAAATAGCCCCCGCAACAATAATCGCTCACAAAATCGTTTGCAACAACGAAGCAGACTTGCCTAACTGGGGCCTCGGAGGCCAGGACATTACGGCAACGACCGCTTCCGACTTTATTGCTCAACACCCGAACTGCAGGTTTGAAAGCGGCTGGAATTTCCAGTGGGTTTTCGCGAGCGCAGCCAACCCCGGCGACCACGAGGGTGAAGTTGCGGGTTGGAATACCTTCGGGTCAACAGACTCGAATGGAATGGCGTCGGTTTCGATAACCGACTTGCAAGGAGCCTCGCGCTTGGATGTTCGCGAAGTTTTCAAGCAAGGCTATCTCCCGTTTGCTTACGAATCAACAGGAAACAACAACGACGTGAGCGCTGAAATTTACTGCCACACGGATGTATTGAATTACGATAATTACGATTGGATTTACAACCCGGTTTTAGGCGGGACTTATTACTGCGTTGCCTGGAACGTTCCACTACAGCAAGAGCCAACGCCTACCCCGTCTCCTTCTCCCACCCCCGAGCCGCAAGTAACAATTATCGCGCACAAAATCGTTTGCGATAACGAAATGGATTTACCGAATTGGGCTTACTCCGATGTTAGCATTAATTCTGAAACAGCCAATGAGTTCATTGCCCAGCACGAGAATTGCCGTTTTGAAGAAGGATGGAACTTCCAGTGGGGCCTTGATTACCCGGGCCTCCAGTTCCCGAACGGGAATTCCGGTGAAGCCGGCGGTAACTGGAGCACTATTGCTACTAACGAGAACGGTTACGCAACGGTTACAGTTCCGATTGAAGGCGTGGACAACATTGCTTTGCGCGAAGTCTTGCAGGATGGTTACTTGCCGTTCAGCTTGAGCAGCAATGATTACAGCGCTGAATTCTACTGCCACGTGGACGCGTACCTATACGACAACCAGGAACTCATTGGTTACACCTACAACGAGTTGGTTGACGGCGAAACGTATTACTGCGTTGCATTCAACGTTCCGTTGTGCGGCAACGGAGTTGTTGACGCTGGAGAACAGTGCGACCCGGCTAGCCAGCACCCCGA
>JAZDMM010000010.1:0-7482 GCA_043800965.1 Microcaldota archaeon
GCATCGGCGTTAGACGAAAACAAGGGAAGTTAGTCGCCGATTCCTTTCTCGGTAACGCGGAAAACGCACTCGTTATCCGGCAGATTCGGGGAATCCACCATTTTCGCAATGCGGCGGTCTTCCTTGCTGCGGCGGAGATAAACGCGGTACGTGCTCGTGTGAGCCAAGACGTGGCCGCCGATGGGCGTAGTCGGGTCGCCGAACAAGATGCCGGGGTTAGCCATGACTTGATTCGTAACGTAAGCAGCGATGTTGTACCGATCTGCGAAACGCAGCAAATGATGCATGTGCTTGTTTAGTTTCTGCTGGCGTTCGGATAATTCACCGCGCCCCAAGTAATCGCTGCGAAAGGCCCCGGTTAACGAGTCAACAACGACGAGTTTGATGTTCTTGGTCTTGATTACTTCCTCGGCTTTCTCCAGTAAAATAATCTGGTGGTCGCTGTTAGTGGCGCGGGCAACGTGAATGTTAGCCAATATCTCCTTAGGGTCGAGCCCGTGTGCTTCAGCCATTTGAACTATTCGCTCGGGCCGAAACGTGCCTTCGGTATCGATGAATAAAGCGCCTCCGCCTAAACCCCCTTGTTCGGGAGGCTTCTGAACCATGACGCACAACTGGAACCCGAGCTGTGATTTTCCAGAACTGAACTTGCCGTAACACTCGGTAATCGCTTGAGTCTCCACACCACCGCCAAACAAGGCATCGAGTTCAGTAGAGCCGGTTGAAATGCGTTGAACTAATTCCCTGCGCTTCATTACCTCGGAACCGGTTTCGAAACCCATTTCCAGGGAATCGCGCGCCATCTTAATGACTTTCGCTGCTGTTCCCGAGCCGAGTCCCCCTACTTCCTCCAACTCGTTGGGCATGCAGTAAGCAATGGTTTCAACCGAGTCGTAACCCGCTTCCTTTAGCTTGCTCGCGGTTGCAGGGCCTACTCCCGGCAAGTCCTCGATTTCCTTGTACTTGACGTGCTTCTTGACTTCCACGGCTTCAGGCGTGGATTCCACAACGTACTCTTCAGCATCAGCCGGTTTGGTACCGGCATTTTCGCCTTTCATACTACCGCCTCCTTAATTGGTTAAAGTCAGTTAGGAAACGCAACTTAATTTATAAAGCGGTTCGGACCTGCTTTCCAGTGGAAGAAGCGTTTTTTATACTATTCAAGCCACAATAAGTTTTTACATTCTAGGGCCCGTAGTATAGCCTGGATAGAATGAAAGCTTGCGGAGCTTTAGACCTGGGTTCGAATCCCAGCGGGCCCGATTGCAAACCCTTTCTTTTAGAAAAAGAAAGTTTTTGCATTCCCAAAGAAAAAAGTTAGGTTTGAACAAGGTGGTGTAATAAATGGTTAAAACGTGCGTCAGCTGCGGAAGCAAGGTAGTTGAGGGAACCAAGTTCCCGTGCCCGAAATGCGGCATGCCTCTACAGCGCTGCAAGAAATGCAAGACAACCGGCGTGGTTTACGCTTGCGAATGCGGCTTCACCGGGCCTTGAAATGAAGAAAGTAATGGTGGCGGGCTGCTTTGATTTGCTGCACCCGGGCCACTTGCATTTTTTCAAGCAAGCGAGAAAGCACGGCGACCGCTTGGTCGTGTTGCTTGCGCGCGACTGTAACATTTTGAAGACGAAGAACCGGGCGCCTTTTTTCAGCGAGCTAGAGCGAAAAGAAATGCTCGAGGGCTTGTGCGTTGTGGACGAAGTTGTTTTGGGGAACGAGGAAGCTAGTAGGAAGTACGACAAGCTGCTTGAAATCGAGCCGGACGCCTTAGTGCTTGGTTACGACCAGCACGAGATGGCCGGCGAGCTCAAAACATTTATTGAAAGGAATAAAATGCAAGTCAAAGTAATTGAATTAACGGAATCGTTTGAACCGGAAAGGTTCAAGAGCACGGTGTTGAGAAAATGCCTGGACGCGAAATAGAGGACGTTGCAAGGGAACGCGAGCGTTTGGGCGAGGAGCCGGAAGAGGAATTAAGGGAAAAAAGAAAAAAAGCGCTCGGCGCAATGGCGGCTGCCGGAAAACCCGCATCGTACGCGAAGGGATTGCTGCTTATCGTGGGCGCGGTAATGGTTGTTTTGATTTTGCTTAAGTTTTTCGCCGGTGCGTGAAGTGAAGGATTCGGATAAAAAAACAACAAGCCTCGAAAATCGGATGAAGGCCGAGGTAGAAAACGCGAGGGCGGAAGCGCTCAAGCGTAGAAAGCCAGAGATGAAACAAGCCAAAAACAGGAAAAGACTGTTGTTGTTGGCTGCGGTCGTAATTGCGACGGCTATAGTCACGTGGTTTATTTACTATTGCTTGGAAACTGTTTACAAAAGGTGATTTGGAAATGGGTAAAGTGTTGTGTTCAATGAAAGTTTTTGCCGAGGAAGGCAAGACGCCGGAAGAAGTCTTGGAAGCAGTGAAGAAAATCGACGGCTTCAACAAAGGCGAAATAATCGATTACGTTTTCGGGACTAAAGTCGTGCAAGCGAGTTTTATCACTGAAGACGGCTCGGGCCGGGATTTCGAGAGCGAAATAAACGCTTTGCCGGAAGTAAGCAACGTTCAAGTCGAGGAAGTCGGATTGATCAGTTAGGGAAAAACCTGAAGTAAAAGCAATGCGTTTATAAGCGGTTTCCGAAGGTTAATAGCGGAGGACAACACAAAACCACCCTCCCTCCTAATTTTTTTTCTTTAACGAACTCAGCTTGTTTTTTATGTCCTTCCAGTGCGAGCCGCGCCAGTAAACTTGCCTGCACGCGGAATTAGTGCACCGCCAAAACACGCGGTGCGCACGGTAAACCCTTGGAAAAACCAATCCTGCAGCGTCTTTCTTTGGAATGCGCTTGACTGGCGAAGAGCAAACGGGGCAGCTGGTGCGCGTGACTTCTAGCTTGATGTTGAATTGTTTGGCGATTTGTTGCAGTTGTTTAAAAGAATCGTTTTCCTTGAGTAAAACCACGCGGCAGTAATCCTTGGCCCTCGCCGCGAGGGTCTCGTCGCGTGTGACCAGTACGGCGTTACTCTTGCACGCTATTTTGACTAAGTCATCATCTTCGCTCAAGTCGCGCGCGTAAATTACTTTCCGCCCTAGCAGGCGCAGCCAGCGCGCGAGCTTGCCAAGCATTCGGTCTGCTACAAACATGAGTATTAAAGCCAAAACTCGCGGCGCGTGAAATAGTCCTTGAGGCCGGGTAAGGCAAGCCGTGATTTGAGCGCATTCGAATCAGCGTAGAACTTGGCGCGCTTGATTGGTTTAAGGAAGTTGGACGCTACCCCGTATTTTTGAGGTTGTTTCAAGGCTTTTTGCAGGAACTGCCTCGCATCGAGCTTGTCCGCTGGGGATTCGGCCACAAGCCGGCCGTCTTTGATGAATGGCCCGCGCAACGATTTCTTGTGTGCGGCGGCGAACCTCTTGGAATCAGCGTGGTGCCAGGCCGGGGGACCGCGCAGGATTCTTATGGGAGGCCGTAAAAGAGTAGAGAATTCGAATAAGGCAAATGCTTTGTTTTTGTTTAGGAAAGATGCGGAGTCGAGTAATGAATAGCCCGCGAGCTCTAGTTGTTTCGCGAGACTCCGCTGCGTTTTCTGAAGCTGGGGAACGGTAATGTCTTCAACCAAGTCCGGCGAGTCGAACTCGAGTAAAAGCAGGCGCGTGCCGCGCTTTTTGATTATTGATTTCAAGCTGCGCGAACTCGTTTGCTTGCGCTTCGAAAAGAAGAAAGCCATTGACGGCTTTTCGTAAAAAGCGTGGCACAAGGAAATGAATTTCAGGAGATTGGTTTCGCTTACTACTGCGCCGGCATTCCGGTTCTTGTCTATGGCATCGATTAAGACGAGCGGGGAATCGAAACCGCTTTGGTATTCCCCGGTCAAATCTATTACTACTTGCGGAACCCACTTGCGCGCGTTTTCAACGAGCTCGAAAAAAGAGCGGTAGTTGAGAATAAGGTATTCACACAACAAGCCGGAGAATCCTTGAACTGCGAGTTCGGCGCCGTAAACGCCGGCATTCTTCAGGAATTTCTTGAGTACACGGACGTCGCGTTTTTGGCTTTGAGTCAAGCGCGACTGCAGGTAATCCATGTGAAGAGGCGAGCGGTCAACAGCGCTCTTTAATTTCTCGTGCGGCTGGATTTGAAAACAGGGAATGACTTCGATTTTATAGCCTGCTGCATGCCCTTGCAAATACGGGTGTTCGGCGTAGTGCATTACCCACTCGCCGGGCAAGACTTTGCGCGTGACTTCGATGGTTCGCTTGACTATGAAGTCGCGTTCTTCGGAACGCGGGAAAGCAACGAACAAGTCAATGTCGCGGTCGCCTTTCAAACCCGTGTCACGGGCCGACGAGCCGATGAAAATAACGTTGACGTTTGGGCCGAGCGCGTTCGAGAGCTTGGCCAAAAGATCTGCAGCAATTTTTTTCTCTTGCTTGGACTCCATCTTAGACGGCTTTACTTTAGAGTCAACGCGCTTTGAAAGAGAATTAATGCTGCGTTCTATTGCCGAAGGCATGAACGAAGTAGGCATCAAATATATATTTGGTTTGCGTATCTGTTTCATGGCTAAAATAGTCAAGAAATACCCGTTCTCCGAGTATTACTCCGAGAAAGAGCCGTTGAGCCACGACCAGCAGGAGGCGGCGGACTACCTCATTGAGCTAATTCACCGCCGTAAGAGTGTGGACTCGTTCTGCAACCGTTTTCCAAAGAGCTCGAAGAGGGAAGTGCAGCTGTTTCTGGATACACTCGACGTTGTTTCAATAAACCGGCCTTTAGAGGAGAAGGAAAAGAAGGAATTCCTGCAGGACTTGGCAACGGTCCTGCACTTTGTTCCGGAGTCCGACAAGGTCGCAAAACGCATTTTGAACGAGGTGCACGGCTACATACTGCTTCAGCAGTTGTTCGATGACGACGAGCTCGAGGAAATCATGGTTAACGGCATTGACCAGGTCTTTGCTTACCACAGAAAATACGGGATTTGCAAAACCAATTTGAAGTTCGAGAGCATTGACCAGCTGCAGGAATTAATCAGCCAAATGGGTTTCGAGGCTAATGCCGAGTACGCGGACTTGCGGCTCGCGGACGGAAGCAGAGCCAATATCATCGTGCCTACTGCGGTAAAGGAACCCAGCATTACAGTTCGTAAATTCAGGCAAAAACCGTTCAGCGTTATTGAATTGATTGAAAAGCAGACGTTGAATCCGGAATTGGGGGCGTACTTGTGGGTTGCGATCGAGGGCTTGATTTTCTTCCCGCTCAATATCATGGTAGCGGGCGGTACCGCCGCAGGCAAAACAACTACGTTGAACGCGCTTAGCTCGTTCATTCCCGCGTCCGACAGGATAGTCACTATTGAAGACACTCCGGAATTGAATTTCTTCGAGCGCGAGAACTGGGTTCAGATGGTTACCACGGACCGTATTGATTTACCGGGCCTGTTGAAGAATTGCTTGAGAATGAGGCCTGACCGCATTCTGGTGGGAGACATTCGAGGCGAGGAAGCGACTACTCTGTTTACCGCCATGAACACGGGCCACAGGGGTGCAATGGGCACGCTTCACGCGAACAACGACCGCGATGCGATCAAGCGATTGGAAAACGAGCCCATGAGCGTGCCTAGGTCGATGATTCCGCTTGCAGACATAATCATGATTCAACACCGGGTTTACGACAGACGGCATGGCCTCATCCGCCGCGTCACGCACGTGAGCGAGATATCGAGGCTTGAAGACGAAATCGCGCTTAACCCGGTGTTTACTTGGAATTTCGAAACCGACGACATTGAAAGAACCAAGTTCTCGAGCGAAGCAATTGAAAAGTTAGCGCGAATGACTCACTTGAACAAGAACGAAGTCAAGGCGGAAATGGAAGACCGCCAACGGATTCTCGAGTATTTGCAGGAAAAGAAAATCAGCAAGCAAGTGGAAATCAACAAGTTCATGGAGAAGTACTACGAGAAAGTATTCGCGGAAGCCGATACGGGCGAGATTCAGGCTAAGGCAGCCGCAGCCAAGCGGGAAACCCTGCTTAAGGAGCACAAGAAAGTCGGGCTCTCTTAAGCGAAGCTATTTATTAGACTCCGGGGACTATTAGTTTCAGAGCTTCTTCCGACCTAGCTTGAAGCCTAGAGGCAAAAAAACAATGGATTTGGGTAGGGGCGTCAGGAACGCCATAGCGAAAATAACCGGCGCAGCGGTAGTTGACGAGAAAGCAGTCAAGGAATTGGCTAAAGAGCTGCAGCGCGTCTTGATTTCAAACGACGTGAACGTCAAGCTAGTTCTAGAACTAACGAAAAAAATAGAGAAGCGCGCGCTAGACGAAAAGCTTTTGCCTGGCTTGTCAATGCGCGAGCACGTAGTAAAGGTTGTTTTCGAAGAACTGCAGATGATTCTCGGGCCTAAATTCGAGCCCAGAATTGAAAAACAGCGCATTTTGTTTCTCGGGTTATTCGGAAGCGGTAAAACAACCAGTATTGGAAAGCTCGCGAAACTCTATCAAGGAAAGGGCTTGAAAGTCGCGGTTATTGCAGGCGACGTACACCGGCCCGCGGCATTCCAGCAGCTCAAGCAATTAAGCGAGCAAGTCAAGTGCGGCTTTTTTGGAATCGAAGGCGAAAAGAGCGCGGCGTTAATAGCGGAGAAGGCGAGGCGCGAATTAGACGGCAAGTACGACGTGCTGATTTTCGATAGCGCGGGCCGCAGCGCTTTTGACGCAGAGCTCGCGGACGAGTTGAAGAAAGTCAACAAAGCGTTTGGCCCGGACGAGAAATACCTGGTGGTCAGCGCTGACGTGGGCCAAGTCGCCGGAAAACAGGCGCAGGAATTCAACTCTGCTATCAACGGGCTAACCGGCGTAATCGTTTCGAAGATGGATGGCTCGGGCAAGGGAGGCGGGGCCTTGTCGAGCGTTGCCGTATCCGGGAGCCGCATTGCGTTCATTGGAACCGGCGAAAAAATGCAGGACTTGCAGCCATTCGATCCCGTTGCTTTTGTTTCCGAACTAGTGGGCTTTCCGAATCTCGGGGCGCTAATGGAGAAAGCAAAGGAAGCGACTGACGAAAAGCTCGTGGAAAACGCCATGATCGAAGGCAAGCTCGATTACGAGAGCTTTCTCGCGCAAATGCGCGCAATGCGCAAGATGGGGCCGTTGAAGCAAATAATGCAAATGCTCGGGGCTTACGACTTGCCGGAGGACATGCTGGTTCAAAGCGAGGAGAAAATGAAGCAGTTCGAGGCTGCGGTGCTTAGCATGACTCCTGCAGAGCGCACGAAACCGGAACTGATGAAAAGCAAGGCAAGGCAGCAGCGCATTGCTAACGGCGCTGGCCTTGACGAAAAGGATGTGCGGGAACTGGTTCAGAATTTCGAGCGCGTGCAGAAAATGATGAAGCAGCTCGGTAAAAACCGCGGGTTGATGAAGAAACTCAAAGGCGGAGTGCCGGATTTAAGCAAGCTCGGCGGTTTAATGGGTGGAAAGCCCAAGTTCAAGATGCGCTAG
>JAZDMM010000040.1:0-2955 GCA_043800965.1 Microcaldota archaeon
TCCACTATTATTTTGACTGCCGGGGAAACCAAGAGCATTTACGTTTTCGCTTCCCCGCCTTTCAACACGCCTAAGGGCGAGTACGACTTGAAGGTCACGGTTTCAGGCGAATACTCGAGCGCAACCGCAGACTTGGTTGTCGACGTTTACCCGGTTGGCGGATTAGGCCAGCAGGTTCCGGATTTCGAGTCCGGCGATTACGCGGTTGATTTGCAGCTGCCGTCGGCTCTGGATTTCGAGGACGGCACGGCCAAGAAAGTTACCGTTACAGTGAAGAACACGGGCTTGGCCGATTTGCACGAAGTCATGGTTTTCTTCCAAAACGATTTGCTTCAGCTTTACTCGGAACAAGGAGTAGCACCGTTTGACTTGGCGGGCGGAGAGGAAAAGACTCTGTCGTTCGAGCTCGTTCCGTTAATGCTCGGAGATTTCAATTCCCAGGCGCGCGTAGTGTCCGGCGAAGGCATCTTCAGCGAAAAAGACGTGACCGTTTCAATAACGCCTAAGACCGTTTCCGTTTCGCTGGCTTCCCAGACTCAAGTGGAAGTCAACGGCGTAAAGAAAACCCAGCTGGTTTTCGACGTTGCCAACAGCGGTGACGCAACGCTTAACGCGGTTCCTTCACTGAAGGGCGTTGAAGACGCGGAATTCGGGGCACAGTCTTTGGCAGTTGCGCCGGGCGAAACAAAGCAGCTGGTTGTTTTAACCAGCGGCTTGAGCGAGGGAGAGGAAAAGCCGTTCGTATTGCTTTTGGATTCAGAACGCGGCGTTTACTCGCTTGAAGGCACCGCGGTTTACACGCAGCCCTCGTCATTGAGCGGCTTGTTCACCGCAGCTGCGCCTATTGCGCTGTTCGGATTCATCGTTTTAATCGCCTTGCTCGCGTTGTATTACTTCGTTTTCAAGAAGCCGCATCAGGAAGAGAAGGCGGTTGAGGAAAAACCGGTTAAAAAACCGTTAATAAAGACCGGGAAGAAACCGAAAAAATAATTAACGATGAGTTCTAAAGAAGGTAAAGGCGATCCGCATGATTAACGACCCGCTTAAAGTATTGAAGGCGTACACGAATAATTTGGTTGAGTTCTTCAAGGAGCTCTAGCACTTCTTTTTTCACCGAAGCGCTTTTAACCACTAATTGAATTACGCTATTCATGAACAGGCTAAAATCAGGCATTCCCGGCTTGGATGAATTGATTGAAGGCGGGTTTCCCGAGTCAAGCAGTGTCATGGTAACCGGCTCTGCCGGAACCGGCAAGAGCATTTTTTGCCTTGAGTACTTGTATTACGGAGCTAAAGATTACCAGGAACCCGGGGTTTACATTACCATGGAGGAAGGCCCGCACAACCTTTGGTGGAACATGCAGCGCTTTAAGTGGGATTTCCTGCCGCTCGA
This sequence comes from Microcaldota archaeon, assembly GCA_043800965.1. Classification (GTDB taxonomy): domain Archaea; phylum Micrarchaeota; class Micrarchaeia; order Norongarragalinales; family Norongarragalinaceae; genus JAZDMM01. The sequence continues at coordinate 1,394 of JAZDMM010000040.1, forward strand.
GCGCGACGGCTTGCTTAAGATTTACAAGTTCGAGCCCTCGCTCGACATGCAGGAAGACATTGAAGGCCAGATTACGCGCATAGTGGACAAGGCGCGCGAGCGTAACGCGAAGCGCTTGGTTATAGACTCAATCACCGCTTTCAGCTTCTGGATTGAGAACGTTTCAAAAATCCGTTACGCGATTTACACGCTTATCGAGCAGTTGCGCAAGCTGAACTGCACTACTATTTTGACTTGCGAGGTCGAGGCAGGCAAGAACGTTATCAGCCGTTTCGGAGTAGAGGAGTTTCTCGTTGACGGAGTAATTCAAATGCACTTTACCCCGCCTCACCGTTCGATGCTCGTGCGCAAAATGAGGGGCACTGCTCACGACATGCGCCTTCATCCCGTTGAAATAGACAGCCACGGGTTGCACATCAACCCCAAGGAAGAGGTTCTTTGGGAATCGTTAAGAGACTAGTTTTTTGATGTAGCGATTGTTTCAGTCAGCGTGAGGAAGGGGTCGGCGGGGTAAGCGCCGGGATGCGTACAAACGCTTCGCGTTTGTAGCGCGTGACAAACCCGTGGGGGTTTGACACGAAACGCAGTTGCCCCTCCGGCTTACAGGCTAGAGGTTCTTTGGGAATCGTTAAGAGACTAGTCTTTTGGCTTTACTGCGTATCTCTTCGGCAGCCGCGGGTTTCTTGGTTCTTCCTTTTTTCCGAGCATCCATTTGTAAAACCAGTACGCGCCGGCAATGCAGACTACCACCGCGATTATTATTGCAACGTTCGCGAGCAGCCACATTTCCCAGCCGATTTCCGAGGGAGCGGGTAGGAATAACATGATTCAATCACCTGCGCCGTTTATTTAAGCAGTTCGCATGCGCTTAGTGAGGTTTAAAAAGCCGGTTTTTCACAATAAATTAAGAAGGTGTGTTTAATGGGTACGTCGTTTCTAGTCAGCTCTGGCAAGGGTGGAGTCGGAAAGACTCAAACCGCTATTAATTTGGGGACTGCCTTGTCCTTGTTTGGCGCGGACGTCTTAATCATAGACGGTAATCTGCCTACCCCCGACATCAGTCTTTATTACGGGATTCCATCGGAAGTAAAGACGCTTAACGACGTTATTCGCGGGGACGCCAAGCCCGAGAAAGCAATTTATACCCACCCCGAAACCGGCTTGAAGATAATGCCCGCGAGCGTTCAAATGAACGCGGCCAAGGGCTTGACTCAAGACAAGATTAAAGCCACGTTAAAGGGCTTGACCAAGTACGCGGGCACTCTCGTTATTGACTCGGCTCCGGGCTTGGGCGCGGAAGTGGTTACCGCCATGCGCGCTTCCGACCAGTGCATAGTCGTAACCAACCCCGAGATTCCCGCGTTAACCGACGCGTTCAAGACAATTCAGCTCGCGAATTACATCGGTGCAGACGTTGTTGGCGTTGTTTTGACTCGCACCGGGCGCTACCGCGGCGAGCTGGATGACGCGACTATTCGCGCGACTCTCGGCGACGATGTTCCGATTATCGGTAAAATCCCTGAGGACTACCACGTTCCTATCGCAGCACTGCGCTCGCAGTC
>JAZDMM010000079.1:0-2346 GCA_043800965.1 Microcaldota archaeon
ACGCCGGGTCCCACCAGCCGGTTGAAACCACGCACCCGCACCGCGGTAGCGAACTCCTTGACATGCTTAAAGCAGCCAAGTCAGGCGCAAGCGCGATTGTTTCATTAAACTGCACTCTGTACGCTCCCTTCTTCAATTCCAGCCAACCGTTTTCGTCAGGCTGCACTTCAACGCCTTCACTCAACACTCGTTCACTATTATCGAAGTCGAGCGCGCCTTGCTTTAGCGCAAACACTTTCGCCAATGTCAAATCCACTGACGCGGGCTGCAACTGCGTCTTCAAGTCAATGAAGTCGCTAACCAGATTCTCTTCGATTATCCTGCGTGCAATCTCTTGCTTGCTTAAAATCATTCTTCCACCAACTCAGGGAAATGCAGTTTGATTTCCCACTCCGCGTCCTTCTCGTCACCGCTCGCGTGAATCGCGTTAAACGTGATGCTTTTCGCGTACTTCCTGCGAATCGTTCCCTCTTCTGCTTTCGCGGGGTCTGTAGCGCCAACTACCTTCCTTATCCGCGCGATTATATTCGGGCCTTCGTAAGCGCGCGCTAAAACCATTGCCTTGCCTTGCGTAACCGCTTGCTCTAACTCCGGGTAAAACGGCTTTTGCAAGTGCGCGCGGTAGTGCTGGCGCGATAATTCAACGCTGAAAAACACTTCCTTTTCCGCTAACACCGTGAATTCCCCTGTTTCGGCTAGCTTTTCGTCCAAGTAATCGAAAATCTCGCGCCCTTTCTCTAACCCGTGCTCGTTCAAAACATGCGGCTTAATGAAAACAACTGACCTTTGGGCTTTCTCCATGTTTCAACCACCTTCCCTGAAAATGAGAGTTCTAAATATAGCGCGCGCCGGCTTTTTAATAAACTCGCTTTCTACTGAACGTTCAACTGAATCGACTTTGAAATGTCAACGCTCATCGGAATATCCAAGTGAGCTTCAATAAACCACTTCATGCTGTACCCGCGTCCGCCGGTCAGCAAAGAAGCGGCTTGCATGGCTGTTGCAGCTGCGCCTGAACCCATTGCACCCATCGGGTTTTGCGCCGGCAGCTGGTATTCGAACGGGATTTCCTCTTGGTGATACTCTTGTTCGCCGCTAATAGGCACGCGCACTTCTGCGATTCGCTGAGTGTCTTTGCTGTTTTCCACGCCTTTTGCGCTTACCTTGACTCCCCCGCTCTTAACTCCGTAAAAACGCAATTCAAGCGCTTTCGCTTTTTTCGGGCCTTTCAACTTCATTCTAATCTTGCCCGTGACTTTGTCGCCCCACTTGTAATTCGTTTGGTCGGTCATTACTTCGATTCCGCCTTCAAACAATCCGAATACCATGCCTCAAGCACCTCAGTTTAACTAGCCCTTAATCGTATTTATCTTTTCGCGTAACCGAACTTCTTGTCGTATTTATCGTGGTCGATCAAATCTAATACAAACGCAATAACTTCAATCCGGTTCTCGCTTTCCGTTACTGTGTACAGCATTCTCCAAAAATTAGGCAATTCAACTCTAAACAGATTCGTAACATCGTATTTTTGAATGTATTCTATTGGAATCAGCTTTTTCGCAATCGCTTGCCCGTAGTGCGTATTTTGCGAGATTAACCTGGTTTTGTTCTCAACCGCCTTTAAGATGCTTCTTTCTATTTTAGATTTCGGAGCTTCTCTGGTCAGGTAGTCAAACACTTCTTTTGCTTCTTCTGAAAAAACGATTTTAGCTTTCATATGTCCAGCCCCTGCGTATTGCTTCTCTCAGTTTTGGGGCGGTATTTCGAATCCAAGTTATTCCTTTTACTCCGATATAGATCTTGTTGCTTTTATCCAAGTAATCCAGAATAACCATGAGCGTATTGTGGTTGACTTGCTTCGGCAAGCGCCTCTTCAATTCAGCTACCGTGATAACGCTTTCATCCATTTCCTGCAAGACTTTTTCAACCATTAAAACCGTGTTTAAAGTAGGGGCGTGTTTGTAAACCTGAACTTGCTTTGACATATCCATAACCAATTGTTATTAATTAATAACTAATTGGCATTAATTAGTATAAAAGCTTTACGCTGCTTTAAGCGCCTTGACTTCGCGCTTTAAAGCGCGGAGTTCTTTTTCCAGTTTTTCGAAACCGGTTGCCTGCCTTTGCTTGCGCAAGTCCTGCACTTGCTTGTTGAGTTTTTCTATTGACGTGCTTAACTCGACTATGGATTGTTCCGCGTCAAACGAGTTGTTTTCTTCCAGCACTTTCTCGCCTTCGTTGCCGTAAACCGGCATTGCGCCCATTACCGCTTCGTCGGCGAAATCGCTTTCCAAATCCTTCAAATCCACTTCGATTCCCGCTTCCTTGACGTCCGAGCCCCAAGTC
>JAZDMM010000084.1:0-3082 GCA_043800965.1 Microcaldota archaeon
AGGGATTTTCACGCCTTGCCCCTTTCTTTTAGCAAACGCGTACAAAGCCGAGCTTTGTAGCGCGCCACAAACGCCTTGCGTTTGTGTGCGAGAAAGGTGCGATGGCTCCGCGCCAAAGAAAAACGTTAAGCGTAGGAGGGGGGTCGGTGGAGTAAGCACCGGGGGAACCGAAGGTGCCCCCAACGGCTTACGAGTGCAGGGGAAGGGATTTGAACCCTCGAACCCCTAAGGGAACAGGCCCTGAACCTGTCACGTTTGACCAAGCTTCGCTACCCCTGCAAGCGTCTTGGGTGATGCGTACAAACGCTTCGCGTTTGTAGCACACGACAAATCTCGCCAGATTTGCCGTGAACCTAGGTTTCCCCCGCTACCCTTGGAAGCATCCCCCTTCCTCACGAAAGAAGTTTTCCAAGCAACTGGCAAGAATAGCCTCGGGTGCGCGGCATGGCGATTGAATGCCGCGACTTGCGCTACCCCTGCAAGCATTAAATATTGTGGAGACCAAGTTAATTAAAATGAATTGCAAGCGCGTTAAAGTGAACTTCAAATGACGGATAAAAGCTTGATTCAGTTGTTTACAGACGAGGTGACTCGGCTTCACTCCGGCGGCGGCGCAACTGCGCACGAGTTAAGCCTTGAAATCGCGAAGAAATACGCGGTTTGGGGCGCGGCCATTGCCCATAAAAAAGGAAAAGTCACTGAAAACGATTTGAAGGGGGCAGCTGAAGCGCTTTCCTTGGTGTATACTCAAGCACTGCAAAACACCAGAAGCGCACGGATTATGGAAAATGCTAAAAGAGACCGCAACCAGCAATTAAGACGCGGCGAAAAAGGCAATATTGCGGGCTTAATGAGTAAACACAAGACGGAAGCCGAAGAAAAAGAAAAGCAAATGGCCGCAGAACTTAAAACGGAAGTAGCCGAGATGCGGTTGCATGAACCCGTTGTTTTGAGAATCGAAGTTGCACGCAGGTTAGGCGAACACAGAGTTAGCGAATTCTTCAAGCGTTAAGGAAGCAGCCGGTGCCGGTCTCTTGGGAAAAGCGAGCACTCGCGAATGTTCGACTGGTCCGTGAGCTTCATTACTATCCTCTCGGCGCCAATGCTCCACCCGGCGTGAGGCGGCGCCCCGTACTTGAACGCGTCAATATAGCTCTGGAAATCCACGGGCTTCAAACCCCGCGCCTTGAGTTGTTTCACCAACAACGAGGGAACGTGAATTCTTTGCGCGCCTGAAGCGATTTCCAAGCCCTTGAAAACCAAGTCGTAAGCATGGCATATTTCAGGATTTTCGTCCATGGGCATGCTGTAAAACGCGCGTAATTGAGTCGGCCACTCGCGAATGAAGAACAAGTCCTCGCCTAGAATAACTGGGAGCTTTGCTTCGACTTCCTTCGGGAAGTCCTCGCCCCAGTTCATTTCAACGTCGTGCGATTTAATCGCGTCTATTACCTGGTTGTAAGTGAATTGCTTTACTTGAAGCGGGACTTTAATCGGCAAGGCGCTAAGCTGTTCCAACTCGGGCTTGTTTTTCTCGTGAACGCGCTTCAAGATGTGCAGAGTTGTTTTTTCAAGCACTTCAACTGCATCGTCTGCATTGCAGAAACCCATTTCCGCATCCATTTGCGTGACTTCATTCAAGTGAACGGTAGTATTGTGTTTTTCGGCGCGGAAAACCGGTTGAGTCATGAATACCTTGTCCATTCCGCCCACTACCGCGAGTTGTTTATACAACTGCGGGCTTTGCGCAAGATACGCCTGCTTCTCAAAGTAAATAACAGGGAATAAATCGGCACCGCCTTCAGTGCTCGAGGAAACAATAGTAGGCGTGTTGATTTCCTGAAAGCCCGCGTTAAGCAAAAACTCGCGAAAAGCCTGTTGAACCGTGTGGCGTATTTTGAATATCGCGCTCGGCTCCTTGCGCCTCAAGTCAACGAAGCGGTTGTCGAGGCGCACGTCGAGCTCTGCCGGAACTTTGCCGGTTAACTCGAACGGGACTTTGTCGAGTACTTCGCCGAGAACAACCAAGTCCTCGGGAAACAATTCAGCCCCGAGATTCGCTATTTTGGATTGCTGGACAACGCCGGTGCACAAGATGCAAGTTTCCTTCACTAAGCGATTGAAATCATCAAGCAATTCGGCGTCGGCTTCTTTTTTCTTGACCGTGATTTGAATCAAACCCGTCTTGTCCCTTAAAATCACGAATTTGAACGAGCCTAGATCGCGGATTTCGTGAACCCAGCCCGCGAGCGCGACTTTCTTGCCGTAGACGTCAGCGTTCAATTCCCCGATGTAATGAGTTCTCAACATTTCAAACACTCTTACTGCGTCTTCGTTAATTAAGAGTGGGGCCACTGAGATTCGAACTCAGGTCGCCGCGTCCCGAACGCGGTAGGATGCCAGGCTACCCCATGGCCCCGGTTAAATCGAAATAACAGTAGACAACAGCTTATTTAATTTGTGCGGAGCTAATGTTTAAAGGGCTAGGTTAAAGTGGTTATAAAAGATTTGACGCGTTTTTTCAGGAAAAAAGAGCCAAGAATAGTCAACGTCAAGCAAACGCACTTGTTCCCGCCCGAGGAAGCCGGAAACCAGCCGATTTTCTTCACCAACCGCGCGGAACTCGTTAAGGAAACGCGTTTGTTGTTAAGCGACCACGAAGTAAAGCTACTCTTGTTTTGGGCGGTTATCTCCCCAACCGCAGGCCTTGCCTACCTTATTTGGACGAAGTACGAACGCTTGAAAGTGCTTTCAATACCCTTGTTCGCGGTGAGTTTAGTGCAGTTCGCGGGCCAGTGGGGAGGCGTTTTCTGGGTCTTGCAACGCATGGGCCTAATTTAAGGAAAATAACTCAACTTAAAAAATCGCCGAGACACTATTAATACGCAAAACAAGGGCCTGTGGCGCAGCTTGGATAGCGCAAGTGCCTTCTACCGCACCAACCCTTTTTCTTTTAGGAAAAGAAAAAGGTTCGGTGGGCTGCCAAAAAGAAAAACGATTCTTTTAATGGACGCCAAAAAACGCTGAAGCGTAGAACCGGAAGCAAGCACGAGGTCGAGGGTTCAAATCCCTCCAGGCCCGT
>JAZDMM010000072.1:0-4278 GCA_043800965.1 Microcaldota archaeon
CCCGCAATTAACAACGATGACAAACCCAAACAGCAAACCAGCAACTGCCTGAACGAAAAACGCAAGCCAACAGACCGAAGCTCTTCATCAAACACTACGCAGCCCCTCCAGAGAACGGGGCAGCATTTTAACAAAGACAACCATTGAGATCAAAAACACTCCGCGGGCAGCGAAAGCCCAGGAGTAATTCACTGACGCCAGAAAACCGGCTAGAAACAAGCCTGCAGACGAGCCGAAGTAGTAAAAATAATCGAAAATAAGCACGTCGCGGCCCAAGTTTTCCTTTTTCGGAATCATGGACGCGAGAGTGCCCATGGCGCCGGGAATAAGCGAATAGGTAATATTATCCAAGACGAGAAAAGCCACGACAAACGCGAAAACGTTAGGGGCAGCGGCCAAGCCGAAGGCCGCGAGAGCCGCGAGAGAAACGCAAACCAAAATAATGTTTCCCGCGCCGCGCAAGTCAATCTGGTTGCGCAGCAAGAACGACGCTGCTGCCCAGAGGACCCACAAACCGGCTAAAAGAAAGCCTATTTCGATTAAAGATAACGAAAAAGTAGACTGCAGGAACAGCGGAAGGATGAAGCCGTAGAGCAGAGCAGCCGAGATCCCCTCACAAACTTTGGCTGCCGCGAAAATCTTGCCGGTTTTGCTTTTCAAAACTTCCAGAGACAACCTAACTTTCGCGCTAGTGACATTGGCGCTTTCGCCGAAACGCAAAGTAACCAAAAAGGAAACGGCCCCGAGTACTGCTGCGGCCAAAAACATTGCCGGAAAACCGAAAGAAGAAGCCAGCAATCCCGCGAGAAACATTCCGATTGCGCCAGCGAACCCGAAAACCGCGAAAAACAAGGCTAATTGCTTCCCGCGCTGCTTAACCGGAGACAAGTCCATGACTCGCAGGTACTTGAACGAAAAGTAAAACGAGTAGAAAAAATCGTAAAAAGGCTTGAGAATCAAGAAATGGAGAAAAGTTGATGCGAAAACAAATCCGCCAGTGGTAACCGCAGTCATGCCCGCAGCCAGAGAAGTTAGTTTCTTCCTGCCCTTCACGTCGGACCAAGCGCTCAGGCCGACTTTGATAAAGCCCGAAACCAATGCCGCGACCCCGAAAATCAAACCAGTGCCTTCAAGAGTAATGCCTAAAGAGCCGAGATACAGCGGAAAGCCGACTATAAAGATACCAGCCAGTATAGAATAAAAGAAAACCGCGGCAAAAGTCTTGTTAAGCTCGTTCAAGTCAAATCACTCAAAACAACAGGCTTTCTCTCTTTTAAATACAACAGCACTGCTAAGTCGAGCAGGGGGAAGAAAAGCACGAACGACAGGAAAATCGCGGACGGCGTCAACGTAATCTCAAGAAAGTAAGAGCCGACTATCAAGTACGCGCTGTAAAGCGCGGGAACTATTGTGCTAAGGGAAATGAAAAGCAAGCCGAAGAAATTAGCTTGCGCGTTGAACCGGCGCGCCTCGTTCTTCTGGCCCTCCACGAGTTCCGACGCTAGATTACGCAAGTAATCGCTGGAACCGCCGTGCTCGAAGCAAAACACGAGCTGCATTACGAAACGCTTGGCTTGAACCGAATTAACGCGTGCGGCCATCGAGTTCAAAGCTGTAACGGGAGAAGCGCCCGCGGCAATATCGCCGCAAACGCGTTTCAGCTCGATGCGCAACTCTCCGGATGACTCGCGCGCGGATTCCGATAAAACGAATTCAAAAGACCCGCCGAAGTCGAGCTGCGTTGCGATGGCGCGCAAAACAACTGGAAGCTCTGCTTCAATGCGCTTGCCCCTCTGCTTTGCGTAAACGACCGGGTAGCGCAGGAAAAAAACAAGGGAGCAAACGAAAACCAGCGGCACCGCGTACAAGTAAAAAAACGCTGCGGAAAACGAAAAAACTAGCGACGCGACCAGGGAAAAAGTAAGGTATTCATTCACGGAAACGCGGCGGTTGCACGTGCTCAAATCGATTTGCTTTCGAATGGTTTCGGGAAAATCGAACGCGGGCAGGACGCGGGAAAGCAGTGCGGCAAGTCGGAACAACAAAAAAATCACTTGAACAAATAATCGTTAGCTTGGCTCGTGAATTCCGCGAAGGAAAGATTGCGAGAAGCGGTTGACTCGAGGAAGCGTGCGCGGTTTCGCAGTTCGCGCTTCAAGCCGGTGCCGGTCAAGTTTAGCGAATTGCAAAGACGTTTAAAACAAAACGATTTTTCAAGGCATTTCGTTGAAAGCAGGCGCTTGGTTTTAGGGTTAATAGAGAATAAGGGAAGGACTTGGCCGTTACTAACTTCCGCGAGTTCCAGCACGCGCCGCTCCTCGAACTGTTTTTTGTTTTTCGAGTCAAAAGAAGTGAAACGGCGTTGAACGAGAATCAAATCTAGTGCGTTCAACTCATCTTCACGGCAGCCGAGGGAAAGAAGGCGCGATAAGGCGTCGCGGGAATTCAACGCGTGAAAAGTCGCGTAAGTGCCGCGCGCCTGGCCCGCCATGAGGCAGTCGAACAATGCGCGCGTTTCGTCGGGAGTACGGACTTCACCGACTACCAGGCGGTCGGGCCTCATTCTCAGCGTATCTTGAACCAAATCACTCATTTTAACGCCCGACTGCTCGTTGGAAACCACGCGCACCAGATGCTCGTGAGGCAAAGAGATTTCCGGCGTTTCCTCGGTAACGACAACGCGCTCGGTTAAGGGAATAAAGGAAAACAACGCGTTCAACATGGTTGTTTTACCGGAACCCGTGTTGCCCGCAATCAAAAGCGACGAATCCAACTGCAACGCGAGCCAGAGAAAAGCAGCTGCCTCGCTCGAAATCGTTTTGTTTGCAACCAGCGAGGCGACGGAATACGGCTCTCGCTTGAATTTGCGGATCGTAAGCTCTACGCCGTCAACATTAAGCGGGGGAATCGAAGCGTGCAAACGCGAGCCATCAGGCAAAACCGCGTTAATGCGCGGCGTCTTGAATGACAGCCGGCGGCCAAGGGAACGCGCCATCTTGTTAGCCAAGTCAACCGCGTGCCCGTCGTCGAGCAGGACGCAGTTGGTTTCAAGCCACCCCGCGCCGCGCTTGAAAACGCGCACTGGCTTGCCTTTGCCGCAGACGCTCACTTCCTCCAATTCATCGTCTTCGAGAAAATAATCCAAGACTGAGAAACCCGAGAGCGAGTGAAACGCGGCATCGACTAACTCCAAGCCGCGTTGTTTTTCAAGTAAAAGATTTTGCGCGGTGCATATTTCCTTGAGCACTGCGAGAAGTTCCTCGCGCGTTGATGCGTTTTTTTCAACAGACAGAGCTTCGAGATGTTTTAATAGACGCGCTTCGCTTTTGTTGAACTCGGCAGGTAAATCGATTTTATACCCGGCTTTGGATTCTGTTTCAATCTTCCAATTCGAAGTCAAGAACAACGCCCTTCCTTAATCCAAGGCGCTGAACCGAACCCGGCTCCAACTCGAGCAGGTACTTCACGGGCGCCCCTGGCTTGATGAACCATTTAAACGGGGCGACTTTATCGAAAATGGATACTATGGTTTTGGCTTCATCGAGGAATACGGCATCGAACTCAGGGCAGAAAAGCGAGTGAATCCCGTTCTCTGCATTGCCGACTCCAGCGAACTCGAACAATAGCGGTTGCTCAACGCGCTTCGAGAACATGAGTCCCTTCATTCGCTTGGAAGTCGTATCCATTACTTCCGCTTGAAACAATTCCCGGTTGTTGAGCTTGACCGAAGTTGAAGCCATTAGTTTATCTAAACCCGCCGGGATTTAAAACGCTCTTGCGGCCGAACCGAAAAACCAACGGACTGTCAAAAAACACTTTAAAAAAGATTAACGCGCTTTTGTTACCAGGTGGGTGGTGTCTAATGGTTGAAAAACGCGGTTTACTCGTTATTGGATCAGCTCTGCTTCTCTTCGCATTATTGGCTGGATGCCTAGGAGGCGGGGGACCGAGTGAAGAAACGGGAGCAACGCCTTCAACAGCGCCAATAACCGGCGGCGGAGTAGACACGGGCGGGCTCACCACAACCAAAACAGGGTTAACGTTCACTGATCCGGAAATGCAGGAAATTTACGAAGCCGCGCTCCAGCCGGATCCTCTTCCGGCAACCACCGACAAAATAAGCGATGCGTTTGAAAAAAACGCGATAACTCAAGAACAATACATTCTTTACACGCTTCAAGTTTACTACGAGCCGGGTGAAGTTCCGGCGGAATACGCCGGTGAAAAACCGGAAACCGATGACTTGACCGACGAGGTAATGCTCGCAATTGAAAACTG
>JAZDMM010000100.1:0-7769 GCA_043800965.1 Microcaldota archaeon
AAGTCAATCGGAACCGCGTCCCCAGGCAGTACCGAGTCTATTTGAAAAACGATTTCGGCAACGCTTGCTTTGACTTCCCCGTTTTCAACGCGGAACTCTGCCGTTGGAGTGAATGACGCGGTGAATTGGTTTGGCGGAACAGTAGTCGGCTCTGGTTCAACTGAAGGCGTTGGAGACGCGCCGGGTTGAGTTGAAGGCCCGGGAATCACATCCCCGGCAAGTATTTCGAATTCGCTTGTTTCAACAGCATTCGCGTAACAATCGGCTTTTGCAATGTTGAAATCGTCTTCCGGCTGTCTCATTGTCGTTGATTGGGTTTGCGCTTCGGCGCGATAGTACAACTTGAATTTCTTTTCTGCGGAATCGCTTTTCGTTTTAATCTTGAACTTAACTTCCCGCGTTCCAGACGCATCGAATGAAACCATGACCCATTTGAATAATCCGTTTTCATCGCCGTTGATGAACTCGGGGCTCAAGTCAACGCAACTGGTTTCAACTCCCGAGTAGCGCGAGGATTTCTGCACTTGAATCCCGTTCTCATGCCCGCTTATTCCCGCAGGCTCTTCCCCGATTGTTTGCATTGAGCCTACTCTCAAGTAAGCGGAAATCGTTGTTGCCTCAAGCGGAGCGGTTATCAACAGCCGCGCCGAGTATTCTTCGCCGGCTTTGATTTCAGCGGAATCCCATCCGAGAAACTCTACAGTGAGCACTCCTGCTTCGACTTCCGCGCTCTTGATTAAATACGCGTCGTGAACGATTTCTTCGCCGGGCTTTAGCGTCTCGCTTGCTTCATAGCTTTCGTACCCGCTTGCGGAACCGATTATTTTAGTTGGCTTGAACGCTTTGATCGCAACCTTGCACTCCGGCATGGCGCACGAGGCTACCTGTTCATCTTCTTGGTAGAATTTGAATTCCGCATTTTCGATTGCTTGGTTAGACGAATAATCAAAAGACCTTACTGCAATGAAACTCTCGAATAACGGGAGAATCAAGTTCACGCTTGCTTCCTCGCCTGCGGAAACCAGCGCCCTTGCAGCCGCTTCTTTTCCGGCGTAAAACGCGCTTACTTCATAGCTTCCCTCTTCGAGCTCGCCGAATTTCGCCGTGCCTTGCGAATCCGTTTTTTCTTCAGGCAAGACGAACAAGCCCGTGCTTGAAATTTTCACAACCGCGTTTTTTACGGGCGCCGCGTATTCGTCGAGAACAGTAACCTTGAGAGAACCGGAATTCACGTCAGTCGCTTTTCTTAAATTAATCGAAACCACTGCCCCGGCTTCGAACAACGGCGTTCTCGCGGAAAGGAATCCGTTTGCAACCGCAACCGCGTAGTAACTTCCTTCCGCGACTTTAAGCGTCCATTCCTTGTCGACTCCCGTTTTCTTTGCCAGAACAACCGTTGAGTAAGCCGGCATCAGGAAAACGGTTGCAGAAACTTTACCGGAATCGCTCGACACTTTAATAGTGGTATCGGTTGACTTTGCGGTTTCCTCGAGCAATACCGAAAACGAAGTGAATTCCTCGAGTTGCTTCGCGTGGCTTTCGCCGTTGAACGGCGGAAACCCGTCTGCGTTCACCGTGACAAACGCATTGACTCCTATTGGCGTGTTTTCAAAAGTCGCTTGGCCGTTGGTTAACGTTGCTTCACCGACCAATGTTCCGCTCTCCAAATAAAGAAGCGCGCTACCCGCGGGAGTTTCGCCTCCGGGACCGCGCACTGAAACGAGCACGAATCCGTTATCGGAAAATGAAAGTTCGTTCCGGTACTCTTGAATCTGTTTTTCGGCTTGAATTTCCTTGAGCCGCACAGTTGCCTTCTGTCTTAAAGCGAGAATGCTAAGCGTGTTTTCCTCGAATCCGTCTTTCGTTATCTTCAAGGAAACGAAACCGTCCGAGCCAATTTCCTCTATTAATACGAAACCGTTTGCGTCAGTGGAAGCAACGCCGTTCAATTCCCCGGCTTCGTAAACCACTCGCGCGCCTTCAACAGGCCCGCCGTCCGAGGCGGAAACAACCGTTACTTCCAAGCTGGAATACGTTGGCTGGACTCCGCTCATTGAAACGCTTGCTTCCCGGATTTCACGCAAATCCAGGTCTATAGATTTGGCCGCGTAATTGTCTTTAGCGAGCTTGAACGAAATAGTGTCGCGCGGCAAGCCTTCGAAAACCGCTACCCCGTTTTTAGTCACAATCGCGTCGATGAACTCGCCGTTGGCGTAAGCGCGCACCACCACCCCGTCTAAAGGCTCTCCGGAGCCGGAAGTTACTTTAATCGTTGCCGTTGTCTCATTAGATTGCGGGAAGAAAATCCAAATCAAAGCCAAGAGAACTATTCCAATCAAAAAAAGCGTTATTAAGTTTTTTTTGCCTTCGGTTAAATCCAGGGTGTCTGAGTCAAAGTCCATAATACGCTAACCAAACCGCCTTTAAAATAGTTTTACTTGGCGGTCTGCGGCTAAATGGCTCGCGTAAGCCACTAAAGCCAGGATAGTTAACGCAACCGAGTTAAACGCCACGAGGACTACCGCCGCAAACAAAACCGCTGCGAAAACAGAGTGCGTTATGCCGCGGTGCTTGACTTTTATTATTTTATTGACGAAGAAAACTGCTATTGCAACGCAAACTGCCATTGCGAACGCAGTTAAATCCCCTTGAGCGGGCTTGAAGTGCATAAACGAGGCAACTAAAGCCAAAATCGACACTGCGAAACCGATTGCGCGCCTAATCATCGCTTTGTTGTGGTCTATGTCCGGTAGTAGGGAAGCGATTAGAATCACGGAAACGCTCGTCAAGTCCAGAGGCACACCGAGGTTGAAGACTTGGTTTAACCCGATTGCAACAGCTAACCCGATTAATGCGTGGAGAACAAAATTCGTCATTGCAAACGATTAAAGCAATGGGATTAATATTTTTTTCATGGCTTGCTGGAAACTGGTTGCGCGCGGGAGGGTTCAAGGAGTCAATTTCCGTTCCAGGGTAAAGGCGTTAGCCGATTCAATGAAGCTAACGGGTACAGTAAGAAACGTTGAAGACGGTTCGGTTGAGATCGAGTGCAGTTGCAGCAAGGAAGAAATCGCAGTATTTGCGGAGAAAATCCGCAAGCTGAATTGGATAGTTAAAGTTGATTCGCTCGACGTAACGCATTTGCCGGAAAAGCGCTTTGATTCGTTCGAAATCCTGCGTTAACGTTGCATATTTATACTACCGATTGCTTTTTTTCTTCATGGCAGAAGGCGGCTTGTACAAGACTATTGAGGATAAGTATTACGCTTTCCTTGACTGGGTTAACAATACCCTGCACATTCCCGTATACGATTTTTTTGTAAACCCGATTGAAGACCGCGGCTATCCGTCGTTTCCGTTCTTCGTTTTAATCATTCTAGTACTATTGAGCGGGATAGCGTTTTTAGCTTTAGGCGGTTTCCCTCAAGGGCAGGCGACCTCCTTGACTGTCACTGTAATGGGACCTAATGGCGCAGCGCTCGAAAACGCGAAAGTAATGCTGCAAGTAGGCGATGAGTCTTACGTGCAATATACCAGCGCAGGCGTAGCCAAGTTCTCTAATCTGCCGGCCGGCCAGCAAGCAACTCTGCAAGTAACCCAGCAAGGTTTCAAGGCTTATTCGCAGGAAATCACGCTCGGTGACGAGCCGTACGCGCAAGTATACTTGTCTGCGGATTCAACCGGTTTAACCAGCGCAGTAAAGCTCTTGGTTACCGACGAGGACGGTGTTCCGGTAGTCGGAGCAACGGTTTCCTATAAAGACCCTTCCAGCGGCCAGTTAAAACGCGAGTACACGCGCGTTGAAGGCAGCGTTGAGCTTGCTTACTCGACAACTTCCGATTCTTTTGACTTGGCGATTTCCAAAGCCGGTTTCGAGCCGGCTAGTGCAACGTGTTTCGCTTCTTCAACCGCGTGTTATGCTACAATGACTAAATCCATAGACGACCCGACTAACCCGGTTAACCTGAAGGCAACAGTCGTGGTTTACGTCAAGAACGGGGTAGACGAAAAAATTCCTTCTCACGTTAAATTGTACCAAGTGGGCGTGACTCCGCCGATTGCAGCCGGCGACCTTGGTTCAGGCGGTTCGATAATGTTTACCGAAGTTGCGGATGCGAATTCCCAGGTTTACGTGGCCGTATGGCCGGAATCGGACGATTACCCGGTTTACAACGGAAAGCTTGAAAACAACTTGAAGACAACGAGTTCCTCCTCGAATACTGTATTTACTATAGTGCTGGAGGAAATGACTGCCGCGGAAAAAGCCGAACCCAAGACCATTGAAATTACTGTTTTGAACGAAATCAAGAATCCATTCAAGAACGTGGAAGTATCGCTTTACTTGACTTCGAGCCCTGAATCGCAAGCAGATGCCAAGAAAACAGATTCCGCCGGCCTTGCTTCTTTTGAAGTCGCGGCTAACGGCAATTATTACGCGACGGTTTACTCGGCGGGTTACTTGCCTGCGGTTGCAACCGACTTGAAAGTCGGTGACGTGAAACAAATAGAGCTGGTTAAGGCGATTCCCGGAAACAACGGGCAAGCGCGCGTAACTGTCCTGGATTCCGAAGGCGTGATAGTGCCGCAGGCTCGCGTGGATTTGTTTACTTCAAACGGTTTCAATTCCGGAATCCCGCGCGGCGTGACTTTAGCGGATGGCTCGGTTACTTTCTCGGGCCTGCCGTTGAGTGAAACTTACTTCGCGCGCGCGAACAAAGGCGGCTTAACCGGCAAGAGCGATGGTTTCCAGATTACTTTAGGCGAGGAAAAACTCGTTGAAGTGCGCTTGAACCCGCCTACCGGCACTGTTGCAGTTGAAGTAATCGATGCCACGACTAATGAACCGGTTTCAAATGCGTCGGTTAGTGCCTTGCTTTACGCTCAAGCGGTTTCATCGTGCGTTTCAGACGCGCAAGGCAAGTGCGTTTTGCTTGGCGTGGAATCAGGCAAGCCGGTCAAACTCTTGGCTCAAGCCGATGGCTTCGTGGATTACCGGAGTGAGGAATTGACTCTGGAATTCAACAAGCAAACGGATTACAAGTTCAAAATGATTCCGTCTTACTTGAGCGACGAGCTCGCGATAATCGACTTTAAAGTGGTTCCCGCACTTGATGCGGTGGACGGGGTGGATGCGCTCGAGCGCGGCTCGGTTTACAAAGCGGTTTTGGTCGGCAACTTTCCCGAGGGCTTGGATAACTACGGGTTTTTCATGCGTTTGGGCGATGCTTCAACCATTTCCGAAGAAAAAGCGTTTTTCAAAGTTCCATCCGCTTCCCCGGGAGAGGGAATAACCTCGCACTGGAGCCCGTCTTTCAACCCCGGCGGTTCTTGCGACACTGATTTGGCTAGCCAGCAAGGAACTGAAGCCAAGTGGGTTGAAGTAGAGAAAGCCGACGGGTACAGCGGAGTCGATGCCCTTGTTCTCGACTTGCGCGTGAGGTCAACCGCCTCAAGCGCCGACACTATCAATGTTTATTACAGAATTTTCGCCGACAAAGCCGGTATTTGGGCGCGTGCCCCGGACGACCCGCTTTTGGGTAACCAGGAATCGGTTTCAGAAAAAGACTCTTGTTACGCTACCACTAACAGCAAGGCATTCTCGGTTCTCGAAGGAAAAGGCAAGTGCAATGCCGACGCATGCCTTGCTTTGGAATTCATTTCGCAAGACGGCTTGGCGCAACCGAGCCAAATAGACGTTAGTGTTGGCGATGTGTTCCAGATTCACGCGCAAGCCCGCGTATTCAAGCAAACAAGCGACGTGCAATTCAAGATTACGTCTCTCGAGGACGACGCGGTTTACTTTACGGGCGTAAAGAAGAGCGTGACGCGCCAGCTCGATTCAGACCGCTTCGAGGAATTCCTTGATGTTGACGCGGTTCTCCCTGTTGACGCAGCTCAATTCCGCGCCGAATTAAGCGACTTAAACGGTGCCTTGGTTTCATTCGATAACTTGTTCGCGCGCGTTAACTCCGGCGCAAAAATGAATTGGTATTTGGATTACTCCGGCGATTTCGAAGAAAACCAGCAATACCGCGTTACTGCTTACGTGAATGCCGAGGGCTCGAATGCCCCGGTTACCGGCGCCTCATTCAGGTTAACCGAAGCAGACCGCCACCCGTTCGCAGGAGACCCGCAGGCGTCCGTGATTGACAACGGCGACGGCTCTTACGACTTGCGCTTTACCCCGGTTTCAGGCGGAACCTTCGAAATCGAAGTGCGCAAAGGCAGTGATTTCGTTCCCAACAAGCAGTCTTTCTACGTTCAAGACGTTGACTTCCTATCAATCCAGCCGTCGGGCTCGTTGACTGTTGGCTGCGACTGGACTAAAGTCAAAATCGTTAATGACGCTGACTTGAAACTCGCTGTTACCGCCGGCTTCGGCATTGACACGGCGTGCATTGACTTCCGTGCTTCTGACTTGGATTTCAACGTTAACGGCGAAGCTATTTTTGACATGAATCCTGCGCGCCCAGGCAAGCCGACCGAGAAAGAATTTTACGTTAAGACGCGCACGAACTTTCACGACACTACCTGTTTGCTGCAGGTGGTTTCCGAACCCGCGCAAGTGGATCCGGTTACTTTAACTTTCATGACTAACTGCCCGTCTGCTAATGTCGTTGACGACGGTGGTGATAACGGCACAGACACGCAAGTTTCTCCGACTCCGCCAGCTGTTGGCGAATGCAGTGCCGACAATTGCGAAGCGTGCACCGAGGTTTACTGCAAGGCACTTGAGACAGAGGGTTACTGCACTTCTGTAATTACGCGCGCGCCGAATGCTACTACGGGCGTTATTGAAGACACTTTCGTGAGGTGCGAGCAATCAAATGCTACCAGAGATCAAGACGACACTGACCCGTGCGATCCGGAGAACTTTAATTTCGAAGCGCGCTTGGCTGCGAAACTCGGCCAGCAAATCGGCTCGAGCCTTGTTCCATCCGATGACTTGGATACCACTCCGGTTGCGAGAGTGCAAATCAGCGTTGAACCCACTGGCGCGAGAATAGTTAACCCCGGCGACTGCCAAATGACGGGCTTCAACCAATTAACGTGCCGCCGTGCCATTAACGCAATTGTTCCAACTAATGCGCTTGCGTTCACCGTGCGTTCTGCAATGGGCACTTCCTTTGAATTACTGCACAGTAAGACCGCTCCCGGTACGAACCAGGAGTTTGCGCAAGGCTGTTTCGAGTTAAGCGATCCGTCTCAAAACGAAGGTCTTTTTGACTTGAGGCAAGGCATTGACACTGTTGCCAGCATGATTATTCCAAAGGAGCATTACGTCACGCGAATCTTAAGGTTCCGCGGAGATGACCCGAATTGCATTGACTATAAAATCACAAACGGCAAAGTATCTGCAAAGCCGATTCCTAGTGCTGCAGGAGTTACCTTCAAGTTCCAGCCCGCTAATATTCCGAACGAGGCGGGCGCGTTTTACTTGACGGTTTATTTTGACGAGGATGCGCAGTTAAAGGGAACTGTTGGGGATCTTGCATTGTTTGCGGTTCCTTCCGCTGCTAGCACAGTCAACTTGCGCGGCGACACGCACAAACAGAAATTCCTAGTATTCAACAACATGCAGTACGAGGATGTTACGGTTACGCCTCCTGGAGGAACGCCGGTTACAATAAACCGCGTCAACCCCGGAGTTTTCAGCCTTGCTTCAGAGGCAACAGGTCAACCTGTAGTGTCTATCAACAGTTACGCGGAAGTTGAAGTCGATTACTCCGAAAACGATGCGCTTCAAGTTTCGTTCGCAGGCAAGCAAG
>JAZDMM010000104.1:0-7970 GCA_043800965.1 Microcaldota archaeon
CGCATCAGCCTTGTCGTACTCGTCCGCGTCAACGCGACCGCTTGCGCCGGTTTTCAACTCGCTTAAATCCAAGTGCGCGAGCTTGCCGTAGTCCTTGACTTTCTTTATTGAAAAGTAAACGCTGTTGTCGTCGCCCTTGTACGCGATTCCTTTAGCCAACAGCTTTTGCACGAGCGCTACCATTTCCGGAATGTGTTGCGTAGCCCGCGGGTAAACCGATGCGGGCAGCATATTCATTTTCTTCAAGTCGTCGAAAAAAGCGCGCTCGTACTTTTTAGTGTAATCACCCAGCGACTTCCGGCTCTTATGCGCGCCCTTGATCGTCTTGTCGTCAACGTCCGTAATATTCATTACTTGCTTAACGCGGTAGCCTTTGAATTGCAAATAACGCCGCAAGACGTCTGCGAACACGTAGGCCCGTAGATTGCCGACGTGCGCGTAATCGTAGACCGTCGGCCCGCAGTTGTAGACGCGAACTTCGTGCCTTGCAACGGGCCTGAACTCGCGTTTTTCGCGCGCCATGGTGTCGTAAAATCGTAAAGCCATTTCAAACTCGACCGTGTTCTCTAAATAGTTCTAGCCGTTGGTTAAAATAAGTTGGTGTGTCAGCTGCGTTCCATTACGAGCGTGACTGCGGAAACGATGTCGCCGAGGCCGACAGTTGAAACGCCGCGCACAATCGGAGTTGGGACAATCAGAATCCAGTGGTCCTTCATTTCCAGAATCCCGCTTTTTAGGAATGCTTTCCTGTCGAACGAAGAGAATTTCTTCGGGAGCTCGTCCCTTAACGCGCTTTCAATAATACCGACTTGGTTGATGCCGGTTTCCGAAACCGCGAGCTCTGCTTTCTTTACTTCGGCGAGTGAAACAAAGCCGTGTTTTTTAAGCGCCTTCAAGCCCGCGACCAGCGAAGCGAACAAAGTAGCTTCAATTGTTTTCTCGGGCTTTATGTGGTACCTCTTGTCTAAAACAATCAAGTGATAGCCGAGGTTGTGCACGTGAATGCGCTTTAGCTTGAGCGCCTTCAAGAGCTTGACCGCGCCGTGGTAAATCGTGTGCGCGCTCTCGTGAGCCTTGATTTTAGTCGCTTCCTTTTTGAATCCCAAAAGCACGAGCACGTCGATGATCTCGCTTTCGTTCATTCCAATGCTGTCGAACTCGGGCCCGAGCTTTTTCAACAGAACCGAATTCATTTTCTTGTCGTCAACAGGAACGTATTCCCAGTGCGCCAAAAGCTTGTTGTTTTTGCCCTTGAGCTTGCGCACTTGCCTGATTGCGCGCGCCACAACTTGCTCGAACGAGCCGTGCGTTGCATGTTTTTTCCGTATGTGGTGGAATCCGCTCAGCAACGCAACGTCGAATTCGGCGCCGAGCTGGTGCAGGACTTTCTCCACGTCATCCGAGAATAGCGGCGGCTGGCCTTCCTCCGATGAAACGATGAGCCGGTTGTCGCGAGGCGCAACGAAACACTCCTTGCCTATGAGCACTACGTCGCCGCGCTTGAATTCGAAAATCCAGTTGATCTTGATCGGGTCGTCCTTGCGGCTTGCTTTCGCGGGCGTAATCAAAGCCAGTTTTTTTCCGTTAAACACCGGGATCTTAACGCGCTTGTCTATTAGTTTTGCTTGCTCGGTGGAAAGCCACGGGGAATACAACCCGGTTTTCGCCCCGAGTTCAGCAAGCTGGTTCGCGGCTATTCCCGCTTGCCCCCCGATTTTTATTTCATCCGGCTTGCCGAAGGTTTTAGCGAACCAGTCGAAAACGTTTTTGTCTCCGGAAACGTGCATTGCCTTGCCCGAGCCTATAGCGTGCAATAAACATGAAAGGAACTCGTTCTTATCGTGTAAAATCCGCCAGTCGCGTTTCGCGCTCTTCAACAGTATCTTAATTTCATCTTCCTTCAAGCGCTTGAATTGCGAGTTTATCTGCTCCGGGTTCAGGAAAGTAATGAAGTCGGTTATCACGTTGAACGCGGTGAAAAACCGGGCTCTCGCTTTGTTTTTCTTGACTTCTTCAACGCGCGCGGCCCAAGCCGCCCTAGTCTCGGGCATTAGGCATTCAGTAACGAAAACAAGCTTATTAACTTAACCCGCTTTTTCAGACTTCTTCCTTCAGCGATTCCCAAGCAGGCATTGTAACCGTTTTTCCCACGCCTTCAACAAGCCTAATTTTTTCTAGAATGAACTTCCCGATTTCCTGTGGCGTTCTTCCCTTTACTTTCAACACGAAATCCCATTCCCCGGCAACCACGTGCACATCCCTGACTTCTGGGTGTTTAGCGAATTCTTCCGCCATTTTCCGTTCGCGGCCGGGCACGTCACCGCCGTACGCCACCAGTATTATTGAAGTAGCGTGCATTCCTATTTTATCGCAATCCAGCTTTACCGTAAACTTATCGATTATTCCCTCTTTCTTCATCTTCTCGATTCTCTCGTGAACAGTAGCGCGCGGAATCTTGGTCTTACGCGAAATATCGGCTGTCGACTGCCTGGAATTTTCTTTAAGGCATTCAATAATCCTCCAGTCCTTATCGCTCAATTCCGTCAAAAAACCACCTTTAAAACAGCAAAACAATGTGAAAAAACGTTTCAATCTTGCATTTTTGTTTATTTATTCCAAGTATTAACCTCCGTTAGTTTTTATATACTTTCCTCTTTAAGCCGACTAATTGCTGGTTTTTTAACGATTATGCTGGCTTTTTCCGTCATTTGCACGTAATAATCCGAAAAAGCGTTATAAAGGTTGAGGCAGCGATTTGCTTAACTGTGATTCAGTGAGGTGGGTTGTTTGCGTGGTTTGAACGTATTGTTCCTAGTTCTCTTTCTTTCGCCGTTCGTGCTTGCATGGACTCCATCCGTTCAAAACTTCTATTCGTTTCCGTACGCCCCGACTAATGAGCAACGGCCGATAATGTATTCTATAACTTATTCCGATTTAAGCGGTTACGGACCGAGCCATAAACATAACGCGATAATTTGCGATAACAACGTGTTGCTGCCCGACCTGCTTCTCGGAGGAAGGTGCGCATCTGGCCATGACGTGTGCGATACCGGCGGATTCAAAAGCTGGGGCGCTAGTTTAACCTGCGACGGATCGTGGGATACTTCTTGGGTTCCTGGAACGATACTTCCGCGTTACGCGTTCGTTTGTGACGAAGACATGCAGTGCAGTTCAAGCAAGTACTTTGGACTTAAAGTAGGCGAGCATTTCCATATTTCTTCAGTTGATTTTGGTACTGTTTACCCCGACGTCCCGGCAACTTTCAACTTCAATTGGCAAAAACTGGGTTACGGCGAAGGGAGCACCAGTTGGGTCAGGGTCTGCCCAAGCCCGTCTCTTACCATGGATGCCATGTGTGCAAGTGGCGAGCAATTGTGTTTGACGTCATCTTCGACTAACGGCCAGGCGTCGTGTCCTATTACTTTTTACTCGCCTGGAAATTACTATTTACATGCCTTCGCAGTTGACGACCCTTCTGGCACTAATGCCCGAGTGAACGTTTCTTACGCTTACTCTTTCAATGTTAACGTAATCGAGGAACCTCCTTTAAACCAGCCTCCGTTTATTTCAAATGCTTATGCCGATCCCAATCCTGTAACTCCGTTTCAAGTAATGAATTTCGTTGTTGACTGGTCTGACCCGAACAATGACAAAGTGTTCGTTCGCGTTTGTTCTACTTCAAACGTCGGCTTGATGGAATGTGCGGATGAAACCATTTGCTCGAAAAGCAACCAGGATAATTCACCAACTATATGTACCGCTTCAGCTCCCGGAACGCCCGACGGATATACGTACTACGCGGTTGTTTGCGATTTGGATATTGAATGCAGCAATGTACGCGCAATTCCGTTTACTGTCCAAAATGAGCCTGTTCCTTCTCTAGCTCAACAAATGCTTGATCAAATGAATTTGATTTGGGCCGACCATTATTACGGCGAGTATTATCCTTACGACAATAATTGCCCGGGGCCCGATGAAACAATAAGCAATTTGAATGACGTGCCCGAAACCGGGTTATGGATGCAGTCTTATCCTGTTCTTTCAGCTTTCAATCACGGAGAATATTTCGCGGTTTTCGACGCGAACGAATGGTACGCGAATAATAGCCTGGAATTCGAAATAGGCTATGGCGACGACTTGTATAAACTGATTGCCAATAACTCCGACGTCAAGAAAATTATCGAAGCTGGAGAAGTCAAGTTTACTGGCTTTACCACGTACAACCAGAAACCCGGAATGTATAATTCAACTGAAGCAAGGAGTTCTATAATTACTAAAAGCAAACTCGAGGGCGGTTCTTTTTCTCTTTCTAGCGAAGCCGAACAATACTATCGCTTTACTGAAGAAGAAAAACAATTAATCCGGGAGGGTGCAATGCAGGTTAATCTTGATTTCGGGGCGCCGTTATCAAAATATATCAAAAATCTTCAGGTTTTCAACCGAACAATTAATTTAACCGCTTCGATTCCAGGAATCGCGGAAAACATTAATTTTGGTTTAGTGACTTTGAACTTAACCGTTGACGGAGATTTAAGCGCTGGAGCAGGCGTGGGACTTGTTAACGAATTTCCGTATACTAAAGGGGTTATCGCAGCCGTAAACCTGGATTTGAGTATAGACGGCGACGTGGATATCGAATTGCTTGAGCATATCGACGGCCACGCAGACGTGAATTTCGTTGATAGTCCGCGTCGGTTTATTCTTGAAACGATGCGGCCTGGTTTGGCGTATAGTTCCGATGACCAATGTTTGGATTCCATTTATCTGCCGCGAGTACATTACTGCGCTTTAACCGGGGATCATTCTCCTAAAGACGCTTTGTTTCCTCGTACAGCGGTTAACCTTTCTTCCTTGGACTTGATTTTAGGTGGAGAATTTTTCGTTAATTTCTCGTTTTTCAACAACACTTATCCTTTTCAGATGATTGTTCCAGTTTATGGCGGGACTCCCGAACCAATTCTGTTCGGCCCGGTGGACATTAAGATTTACTCGCCGGTGTCCGGGGTTGTTTATGATGCTTACGGGAATTTGATTGGTGATACCGAAGATCCCGACGACTTTGGAGGGGATTCAGCGCCTCCGGGTTTCGCTCCGCCGGGCGGCAGTCCGCCAGGCGGTAACCCCCCGTCGTCGCCGATACCGTTGTTCTACGACGACTTTTCGGATTTGGATTACACGAATAATCCGACTTGGACCGTTACAACGGGCCATTACCTAGCGGTCAACGGTTATTTGGAAACAAATGACGGCGGAGGCGCATCCATTGCTCACGCGTCCTTGAATTTACAGGATCAAACCGAGTTATTTCTGGATTACAAGGTTTATCTCGGCCAGCTTTTACCGGGAGCAAGTCTGGCTATAGGAAGCGCGGGGTCCATAGAGGATTCTTCCTTTGACGGTTACAGCATTTACTTGAATAAACCGACTTTCAAACTAGTTCGTTACGACAACGGCGTGCCCACTAATTTAATTTTGGATACCTCCGGTTTTCTTGAAAACCGCTGGTACGACATCGCGGTTACGCGAGACGCAAACGGTAAATGGGAAATTAAAATTGACGGAAGCCCGCGAGGCACGGCAGTTGACAATACTTACGACGATTTTCCGTTTGTAACCGCTTATGCCGCTCACCACTACGACGTTGGAACCGGTTTTGATGCAATCGCTATTTATGATCACACTCCGAACCCGCCCGCAATTTCACACAAGCGTATTGTTGTTCCCGCTGAAGTGCCGCGGTTTGCTCTAGCGCTCGAAGGAGAAGCGGAGGGAACGTACGACTTGGAAGTGCTGAGGCCGATGGCGATTAAAGACGCTGTAGGCGACACGATGGCGTTCACGTTAATGCTGAACTTTACGAACCGGTATACGGAACTTGGCTTGATGGATTACTTTGACTTCGATTACAACGCGTTCGGAAAAGAAATTCAAGAGAGAGTTGACTTGCAAGGCGCAGTCGGCGCCGAAGTCGTTGCCGTTGCAGAGGAATTTGCCGGTGACGAGGAAAACTTGATGCCTTTTGTTGACCGCGTAACTATTCTGGAACACCCTGATCAAGTTGTTGCTCCGAACGAAGACGTTGACTTCAGCGTTGCACTAGTCAGCTTGGGCGATAAACTAGTTGGCAAGGAAGTTGATTACTACGTTAACGACGTATTTCAAAGCACCGAATTAACCGATGATGAAGGAAAAGTGCATTTGACTTTGAATGTTCCGGATTCCGAGGAAGAC
Source organism: Microcaldota archaeon (assembly GCA_043800965.1). GTDB lineage: Archaea > Micrarchaeota > Micrarchaeia > Norongarragalinales > Norongarragalinaceae > JAZDMM01. The sequence goes on from JAZDMM010000104.1 coordinate 6,232, forward strand.
CAGATCGTTAGATTGAATTATGACTCGCCCGGTTACTTGTACGAAAGCACGGAGAAAGAAATCGTGTTCGAGGTTGAGAACGCGGCTCCGGAGTTTGCTAATGTCGCGCCTCTTGGTTTCACTAATGTTTCCGGCGTGGTTGAAATCAACGCCGAAGTAATTGACACGAATTTGGATTCAGTTGAAGTATGGTTGGGAATAGTTGAAGGCGATACTGCGGACAAGCAATTGGTTGCAAACGAGTTACCGTTCAATTGGGATTCAACTCAGTACGCAGACGGTGTTTACGCTGTTGAAATCCGCGCGCGCGATACGTTGAGCGTAGAAAACGTGCAAGGGTTACTTGTGAATGTTGAAAACGGAAACACGATAGTGCTGCCTCCCGAATTGCTTGCGCCCGATAACGGAGTTGGAATCAGTTTTGGCCCGCTTTTCTTTGACTGGACCGATGTTGCCGGAGCAGAGTATTACACGATTAAAGCGGTTTTCCCGGATTCAAGCGTGCAGAAGTTTAATTTTATTCAAAGTCAATTGTTGTTGCCGGTTGGTTTTATTGAGAAGCGTCCTGATGGAGAGTTCCAGTGGAGCATTTCCGCAACAGTAGGCGGTCAAGAGACAGAGTATTCCGAAGTGCGAACTTTCACGAAGGATACTGTTGTAACTAATTTGCTGCCTCCTTACGGCACGGTCGTAAATGAAGCGCCGTTTGAATTGAGCTGGGATGCGGTGCAGGGAGCAGCCAAGTATCGGTTGTATGTTGACGGTCCTTTGAAAGTGAACGTGCTACTTCCTCAAAACTACGTGGTCGTTCAACCCAATATTTGGGCTATGTTTCCCGACGGCGAGTATTACTGGAAAGTGGCCGCGGTTTCACCTACCAGTTTCGAAGCCGAGTTCAGCGAAGAAAACATGTTCGTTAAAGACACGAGCGCCCCGGAACCTTTTTGCGGTGACGGTTTTCTTGACCTCGGCGAAGAATGCGATGACGGAAACAACCAGGATGGCGACGGTTGTTCGAGCGTTTGCACAATAGAGTATCCCGAACCGGTTTGGGAAACCGTGTTGTACGATGACTTTACGGATTTGGATTACGCGAACAACCCGACTTGGACCGTTACGAGCGGGTCTTATACAGCTCAAGAAAGCTTCCTTAGAACCACTTACGCTCAAGCATCGTCTGAAGCTTATACCGCTATGAGCGCCGCTGATAAGGATGCGGTATCAATTAAAGCAAGGTATAAATTGGATAGCGTTAATCCGGGAGTGGGGCTGGCGATTGGTTCGAGTCAAGCGCTTTATGACGGAGTGTTTAACGGCTATATGCTGTACCTTAATCCCCAGCAGTTTAGTTTAACCAAGTTTGAAAACGGCGAGCCGAGTGCGTTGATTACTTCCGTAGAATCGCATGCGAACAGCCAGTGGTACGACGTTGAAGCGGTACGTGGTTTAACCGGTGAATGGGTTATCAAATTGAACGGAGTCGAGAAAGGCACGGCGGTTGATTCGTCTTTCAATGATTTCCAGTACGCAACGACTTACGTAGCGCACACGGGAAGCGGAATGGATGATATCGCAGTAAAAGTGAGTTAAACGCGTTCGTAAATCGTTTTCATCTTCAAGGCGTCTCCGGACGGGTCCGGCGCCTCGCAGATTATTGTGCCGCTGCAGTTGAAGGCGTGCAGGGCTTCGGCTAATGGCTTGAACGGCGGGCTGTTGCTTGAGATTGGGAGATGGTTGCG
>JAZDMM010000074.1:0-2207 GCA_043800965.1 Microcaldota archaeon
TTTGCGGTAAACCGGTTGAAGACGGCACTGGCTTTACCGTCTTCAAGAAAGACGGTACGCCGCGCCACTTCTGCTCGCACAAGTGCAAGCGCAACGTTGACTTGAAGCGCAAGCCGCGCGAAACCAAGTGGACGACTAAATATAAGAGTCAATAGCTAAGCACGCGCTTTTTTATTTGCCTTTAGCCACTAGTCTATTGATGAAAAAGGCAATTGCACTAATCGTTTTCTCTTTCATGCTATTCGGTTGCATGAATCTGGACGAGATAACGGGCAAGCCCGTTACTACCAACGAAACGCTTAATCAAACGGAACTAAACGCGTCGATTCCGGATTCGCTTCGCGTGTGCTTGTTCGGAGATTCGACTGAAACGCTCACTGCTTTAACGGACGAAAATCAGTCGTTCGAAGGCAGGCAAATAACGTTGAAGCTGGATTCCCTTGATTACGAGATGGCGTTAGCCGGGGACGTGAGTGATTGCGCTTTAATCATACTAAAAAGCGAGCACATGAGCCGTGCGACTCGCAGTGCTGTAATTAACCGCGTTAATGCGGGCGCAAACTTGATTGTTTTGAAGAATGCGGCAACGCGCGTGCCTGGCGATGCCTCGGCTTACGGCTGGGAGCTCGGTTTGGGTACAACCGGTGCTTTAAGCGAGTTGATTCCGGTTTCGAACGTAGGCCCCGGCAAAGACTTGCGTGTTTTGGAAGAGGTTACGGTTAGCGGGGAATTCGTTTTCAGGAATTTAATGCTGGCTTTCTCCGGGATTTACAATTTCGAATTGGAGAACTGGAACGTGACTGACGTTTACTTTACTGACCGGGCGGTTCCGGTTGCCGATATAGTTCTCGGCGGTGGAAACCGTTCGACGAGCGTTTCTTACCCGGCAATAGTCATGCAGGACTTGGGCGTTGGCAAGGGAATCGTGTTCTACTTCGGTTACGCGGCTTTCGACTTGGCTGACGAACACGCGCAAGGCGTTTCGCGAGCTGCGGTTTCCTACTCGGTCAACGATTACCTCAAGCGCGTTTACTTGAAAGGAATTTGACTACGCAGTTAGTTTGAGTTATTTTCTTGCGTCAGGTGGCGGGTTATCGTTTCCCAGACCTTCGGGTTGCTAGCATGTTCGCTTGATATAAAGAACCTGTGTATGTTGTTATCCGGATCGTGTTCTATATCCTCCGGTTCTACGCCGATGTTTTGCAAGGATTCATGCAGTTTTTTAGTCAAGCTTTCTCCGTTCACGGATACGTCTAATTCATGGCATTTTCCTAAATAAGCGGTTCCGGTTACGGTGCCGCGGTCTAGTTTTTTTCCGAGTTCTACTTCAGGTTCGTCTTTTGCAGGATAGCCCACGAAATTGACGTTCAGGCCGTGTTGCGTCATCGCCTTCTTAAACGCATCGAGCTCTGGCTTGAAGAGTTGCGATTGCCTTAAAACATCATTTTGTTTAGCATTTCTCGGGGCGCGGGCTAGCCCCATCGATAGGTTTTCTTTGAAGCCTTTTGTCAGCGTGCTTATTTGCACCGCAAATGATGCGCGGTCTCGTTCTTCGTGTTTGAGTATAGCCCGGCTCATTTTTTCTGAGTGTTTTACTATTGCTTCCAATGGGTTCATGATACGCTTTTTGTTCTGCTTTGATTTAAACTCTATGCTCGGGATAAGGGTTTTTAACTTTCTGCGGGCACTAATAGTTCCGCGCATTCTTTAGTTGCGGCAATTACGGCGATTTTCAATGTTAGGAAAGTTAGACCACAAGGCGATTCAGAAAAAGTGGGTCGCGGAATGGGAAAAGAAGAAAGTATACGAGTTTGATTACTCTAAAGGCGGGCCGTATTACGTTCTAGACACGCCGCCGCCGTTTCCGACGGGCGAGTTTCACACTGGCCACGTGTTGAACTGGGCGTACATGGATTTCGTAGCCAGATACAAGCGAATGAAGGGTTTCAACGTTTCGTTCCCGCAAGGCTGGGACTGCCACGGCTTTCCCACTGAAGTCAAGGTCGAGCAAAAGTACGGCCGCTTGCCGCGCGAGGAATTCCTGAAGCGTTGCCTCGAGTGGTCGCACAACGTTATTTCCACTATGAAGCCGCAAATGAAGGAACTAGGCCTGTCTATTGACTGGAGCCAGGAGTACATCACGCTCGACAAGGAGTATTACCGGAAAGTCCAGCTCTCGCTCTTGCAAATGTTTGAAAAAGGATTGG
>JAZDMM010000121.1:0-2147 GCA_043800965.1 Microcaldota archaeon
TCCCACAAGAACGAGTAATCGTTTTGGTGTTCGGAAGCCTGGTCGTAAAACCCGACGTATTGCGTTACGGCCGACGTTACGAAATTCGAGTCATCAACCGAGTAAATCTTCAAATCCTTGTTGCTGCCTTGCCGGACGTCAAACGGATTCAACACGCCCACTTGACCGGTTATTTTCAATTCAGCCACCAAGGAATCCGAATTGTCTTTCAGCTTAAAGTGCCCTGTTTCCGGAATAATCGGATTCCGGTTGTCTATCACGTACAGCAAATCGTGGCCATTAGCGTGGCTGCTGACATCGCTTCCGGCACCCAAGTTGAAAGTGTTTATCGTACTCGGGGAAATAATAAAGGTCTCGGGCAAGCGCGCGAACTCCAAGTCAATGGACAAGACGAGTTTAGCGGTACAGAACATGCCTTGGTACGTGATGCCTAAGTGATTGTCTTGACTGTTGGTTAACGGGCAAGAACTGCTGGCAACGTAGTATAAAACCGCAACGTCATCCATTGACGCCGCGTAATCAAGCTTGAAACAAGGATTGTTAGTGGGATCCGTAAGCTTCATGACTCCCGGAGTTTCAAAACAAGATTTAGCCGTCTCACCCAGGAATATGGGAACCGCATCCCAAGGCGCGATTTCATCAACCGTGAGCTTCAACGGCACTTCATCAAAATTATTGACCCAAACGCCGTTAACGTAATCCAGAAAAGGAGCTGTTGCGCTGGACCCTCCGCCCGTGCCTAACGGAATCAGCAACTCCTGCACGAACTGTTCTTCGCCGTCGCCGCCTACGTTAACCACGCCCTGCCATTCGTCGAACCCGTCGGCTACTGCAACAACCAAATAATTAGTGTGTTGCTCTAGCCCGGGAATAAAGCAACTATCGCTATCCGCGTAAACCGCGTTATCGCACAAATCCAGCTCCTCGTCTTCACTCGGGTCAGCTAATTCCGAGAATACTTTAATCAAAACCCCGGTCAAACCAAGTATCGGCTCCTGCGTCTCGGAGTCAACGAGAGTAATAAGCAAACCCGCTTCGTTCCCGACAACCACAACCGTTTTTTCAGCGTCTTGAGTTAACGGAAACTCTTTAGACCCGGATTTACCGCTTGCTTCAACAAACGCATTAAGCGTGTATTTCTCCTCGCCGGTAGTAGGCGCCAGGTTCGCAAAAACATACCTGCCTTGAACATTCGTTGTTCCCTCGCTAACCGGCGCAGTGAAACCGGTTTTCTTCAAAACCACTATAGCGCCGGACTGGAGCACGTCTTGGGAATCTTTCACAACCGCGGTCAAGTTAACCGCGTCATCGCCCAAGAAAGACATGTGAATCTCCGCGTCTTGAGTTCCCTTGAAAAACGGCGATTCCGAGGTAGCGTACTCGGCTTTCCACGCCTGCGCAAAGTAATCCCGCTCGTCATCCAAATTCCCGAAAATGGCTTTGCTGGTGTTTGGAGCAACTTGAATAGCTGCATTAGGCGATTCCTTATCGAAAAGACGCACTAAATCAGCAAACAACGGATTCGTTCCGGAATCGAAAATGCTGACAACAGACGCCGATAACGTGCAAGAGCAAGCGCTTGTGCAAACTCCGTCTTGCGGGCATTGTTCATTGTTGGAATCGCACTCCTCGCCCCATTCCTTTATTTCGTTTCCGCACTCGGCGTTAGTGTCTTCGTAAAAACAAGTGCAAGCGGTTCCGCACGCCTCGGCATTCGGGCCGCAGCCGGAAGTAGTAGTATCGCACTCTTCACCGAAATCGAGAATGCCGTTGCCGCAATCGCCATCCGGCTCAGCGTTTTTCTTCAACAACACGTCAACCTCGACTATGTTCTTGTTCACTAAAACCGCTTGAGCCTGGGGCCGGGTGTACAGCGTATATCCGTTAGCGTCAACCGTGAAAACGAGTTTAACCCCGCGCTTCACGGGCTTGCTTGAAGCGGTTCCTGCGCTCGCCGTAACCTCTCCGAGGGACGTGCCTGTGCCGGCTTCGAAAAACTCGATTTTAGCCGATACACTAGTCAATACCTCGCCCGACACCTTGGATTTCAAAATCACTTTCACCACGCCTTCCGTATCCGGCCAAGTAGACGGAGACGGGCTTACGGTTGGCGGCTGCGGGGTAACAATCGGCTTAACGTAAAGCTC
>JAZDMM010000124.1:0-2319 GCA_043800965.1 Microcaldota archaeon
TCAACGCTCCCGATTACTTTCTCGGCTTTGCACTTGCTGCAAACCCAAACCGGCATTGGAATACCCCAATAACGCTGTTGCGAAACGCACCAGTCTTGCGCATCAATCAGCCAATTCTCAAGCGCTTCCTTACCGTAAGACGGCATCCACTTGACGTCACGGTTTTCCGTAATCATCTTGTCCTTGATTAAATCAACAGTCAAATACCACTGGTCACTCAAGCGAAAAATCAACGGGCTCTTGCACCGCCAGCACAACGGGTAACTGTGGCTGACTGTAGAACGGTGCAACAGCTTGCCTTCCTTCTCAAGCTTTTCCATAATCAGCTTGTCAGCTGCCTTAACGAACAAGCCCTTGAACTCGCCGGCTTCTTCGGTGAACTTTCCTTGCTCGTCAACAGGCGAAACCTCAGGCAGGTTGTAGTGTTTCCCAAACAAGTTGTCGGTTTGCCCGTGGCCCGGAGCAGTGTGAACAAAACCCGTTCCCTCGGAAACGGTAACGAATTCCCCTACTTCCTCCTCGTCTTCCTTTTTCGTTCCGCCGCCGGCTTCCTCGCTTTTGACGTGCTTCTTGTACTTCTTCGACTTCATTATGGGAAGGCTGAGCCAGATTTTACGCGCATTAGCGTGCTTGTCAATCGAGTGCTGGGACGGCAAGTCAAGCAACGGCTCGTATTCTAACCCCGCCAAATCCTCGCCTTTGACTTTCTCCAAAACTTTGAACTTGACGCCGATTTCGCCGAATACTTTCGCCGCAAGCTTTTCAGCAACAATCAGTTTTACGCCGTTGACTTCAACTTTAACGTAATCCTCGTCGCCTTTGACTCCGATTCCCACATTCGCAGGTAGAGTCCACGGCGTGGTAGTCCAAACCAACAGGAATTCGTCGCGCCCCTTGAGTTTGAACTTGATGAAAATACTGGGGTCAGTAACCATTTTGTAGGAATCGCTGACTTCGTAACCCGCGAGCGCGGTTTCACACTTCGGGCACCAGTGAATGCTCTTCTTGCCGCGCACGAGCATGCCTTTCTCGTGCAGTTTCTTTGCAGTCCACCAAGCGCTCTCGATGTAATACGGCTCGAAAGTGAAATACGGCTCGAAAAAGCCGCGCCAGGCGCCGAGTTTCTTGTAGTAATCAATCCAAACGCTCTCGTTGTGCAACACTTTCTTCAAGCACTCGGCATCGAATTTCTCGATGCCCATTTTTTCTATGTCGGACTTCGCCTTGATGCCCAAGTCCTGCTCAACAATGACTTCAATGGGTAGCCCGTGGCAGTCGAAACCCGGCTGAAAGTAAGAGTCGAATCCTTGCATGAACTTGAGGCGCGACCAAACATCCTTGTAAGCCGTTGTTTTCACGTGCCCTACGTGCGGGAGCGCATTAACATAAGGCGGGCCGTCGTTGAGATAAAACTTCTTCCTGCCTTTGCGCTCGCCAGACAAGCCTTCCGGTATCTTTTCCTTTTTCCAATAACCGCTTACTTCGGCTTCAATCGCTTTCTGGTCGTATTTCAACATGAGGCAACTAACTCTTATTCGCGTTAATAAATAAAAACCAGCCGAGTCGGGCGGAAACTAAGGAAAGAACGAGTTCCTTGAACGCGTACTCAGCCAAAGCAAGTTAACAGGTTAGTTCTCCTTCCAAGCCCTAAACAAGCCGGCAGAGCACGCCACGAAAATGTTGCCTTCGCCGTCAACGGCGACAGACAAGGGGTCTATAGGCAACTTATCCGAGAGCAATATTTTTTCTCCTTCATTCGTAATCCTCCACAAAGACATATCCTCACCCTCCAGCTTAAACCCTAGAGCGTAGATGGTTCCGTCTGGTGCGATTGCAATATTCTCGGCCGTACAGCAGCCTATGTGATTAAAGCCGGTAATTATTACGGGGTTGCCGTTTTCATCAAATCGAATGATGTTCCTCTCGATAAGAGGACCAACGTTAACGCCTTTCTCGTTAACTTCTATGGCATACAACGTGCCGTCAGCGGCATGATCCAGTAAAACAACCCAAGTATCAAAGTCGAACGAATTAGGAAGCACGGAAACCTTTCCGTCCTCGTCTATGCTGATTAACTTACCGTCCGTCTTGTCGTATGCTACCGCTAATCCGGTTTCAGGGTTCGCGCTTATGCTCCACAACTCACGCATCTGCGTTTCAGGGTTGCGGCTGTCCCAAGACGCCAAAGTTTTTACCTCGCGCTCAGGCGTTATTAAAAGCACGGAGTTGAGGCTGTATTCCGTTTTTTCAAAATAGTTTGTAGCGACGAGCAGGTTACCGTTCCGGGCAAAGCTCAAGTCGTTTATGGCGTCTAAATTG